>JBKHCM010000155.1:0-5922 GCA_046541805.1 Alphaproteobacteria bacterium | reverse complement strand
TGGCCCCATTCGCCGGCGATGCCGTTGGCCCCACGCACCAGCCGGCCGTCGACGACGAGCCCGCCGCCGGTGCCGGTGCCGACGATGACGGCGAAGACCACCGCCGCCCCGGCGCCCGCGCCGTCCGTCGCCTCCGACAGCGCCAGACAGTCGGCGTCGTTGGCGCAGGCGACGGGACGGTCGAGCGCGGCTTCCACGTCGCGGCCGAAGGCGCGGTCGTTGAGCCAGGTCGCATTGGCGTTGCGCACCCGGCCGGTGCGCGGGGAGAGCGAGCCGGGGTGGCCGATACCGACCGACGCGCGGGCGCCGAGTTCGGTTTCCGCCGCGTCCACCAGCGCGACCAGCGTGCGGATGACGGCGTCGTAATCGCCGCGAGGCGTGGCCACCCGGCGCCGCCACCGCGTCGCCCCGTCCGGGTCGAGCGCCGCGATCTCGATCTTGGTGCCGCCCAGATCGATCCCGATCGCCGGCTCGCTCATGCCCCGACGGCCGTCACTTCATTTTGGATTCGGTGAACTCGACGTGCTTGCGGACCTTCGGGTCGTACTTTTTCAACTTCAGCTTCTCGGTCGTGTTCCGGGTGTTCTTCTTCGTCGTGTAGAAATACCCGGTGCCGGCGCTGCTCACGAGCTTGATCAGCACGGTGGTGGGCTTGGCCATCGGTGGTTCCTTCGGCGCGTGTCGTGGCGGCGGAAGATGCGAGGGGGGTCTCGGGCTGTCAACCGCGGCCGCGGCGGTGGCGCCGCTGCGGGCGCTCGATGCGCCGGGCGTGGCGGCGCGACGGCGTGCGCTCGGTGACCGGCTCGTGGTCGGTGACGCGGCCGACCAGACCGCCCTGCAGGCTGTCGGCCTCGACCAGCTCGATCTCGACCCGGTCGCCGATGCCCAGATGCGCGCCGGTGCGGGTGCCGAAGAGCGCGCTCTGCGCCTCGTCGTAGACGAAGTACTCCGCGCCCAGCGTCGCCACCGGCACGAACACGTCGGCACCGGTGTCGTCGAGCCGGATGAAGAGGCCGGCGCGCTGCACCCCGCCGATGCGGCCGTTGAACCGGGCGCCGATGCGGTCCTTCAGGTAATGGGCGACGAAGCGGTCGGTGGTCTTGCGCTCGGCCTCCATCGCTCGGCGCTCGCAGGTCGAGACCTGCTGGCCGAGCTCGACCAAGGGCTCGCGCTCGTAGCGCTGGCCGCCGTCGCCGAGCGCCAACGCCTCGATCAGCGCGCGGTGGACGACGAGATCGGCATAGCGCCGAATCGGCGAGGTGAAGTGCGCGTAGTAGCGCAGGTTCAAGCCGAAATGGCCGATGTTCTCGGGGCTGTAGACCGCCTGCGACTGCGCCCGCAGGATGTAGCCGTTGATCGTCTCCTCGAGCGGGTGGCCCTTGACCCGCGCCAAGAGCTTCTCGAAGTCGCGCGGCGTGCGCAGGTGGTGCGCCTTGGCGGCGATGCCGAGGCCGTGGAGGAACTGGGTCAGCGCCTCGATCTTGTCGGGCTGCGGCTTGTCGTGGACGCGAAAGAGCGCCTCCCGTTTGCGCGCGACCAGCGTCTCGGCCGCCGCCACGTTGGCGAGCACCATGAACTCCTCGATCAGCCGGTGCGCGTCGAGGCGCTCGCGCGCGACGATGCGCGTCGGCTCGGCGTCGGCGTCGAGCTCGACCACGCGCTCGGGCAGATCGAGGTCGAGGGTGCCGCGGTCGCGCCGGGCCCGATCCAGCGCGCCCCAGGCGGCGAAGAGCGGTCGGATCACGGGCTCCAGCAGCGGCCCGGTGGTGTCGTCGACATGGCCATCGACGGCGTTTTGCACCTGCGCGTAGGTGAGCCGGGCGGCGGAGCGCATCAGGCCGCGGCCGAAGCGGTGCGCCTTGAGCTTGCCTTCCGCGTCGATGACCATCTCGACCGCCAGGCAGCCGCGCGGCTCGCCGGGCCTGAGCGAGCAGAGGCCGTTGGACAGGCCCTCGGGCAGCATCGGGATGACGCGGTCGGGGAAGTAGACCGAGTTGCCGCGCTCGCGCGCCGTCCGGTCGAGCGGATCGCCCGTGCGGACGTAGTGGGCGACGTCGGCGATGGCGACGATCAGGCGAAAGCCGCCGGCGTTGTCGGGATCGTCGTCGGGCGTGGCGTGGACGGCGTCGTCGAAGTCGCGCGCATCCGCCCCGTCGATCGTGACCAGCGGCACCTCGCGCAGGTCGATGCGGCCGGCAAGGTCCGGCACCTCGGCGGTTTCGGCCTGGGCGATCGCGGCTTCGGGGAAGTCCTCGGGGAGCTGCAGCTCGGCGGCGGCGATGCGCGAGAAGTGCCGCGGCGCGCTCGCGTCGCCGAAGCGCGCGGTCACCCGCCCGCGGGCGAGGCCCATGCGCTCGGGCGTCGTCGGCTCGGCGGCGACGAGATCGCCGGCGGCGGCGTCCTGCATCAGGTGCGGGTCGAGGCGGAGCCCGCGTTCCTTGCGGTTCGCCGGGCGGACCCAAAAGCCGTCGGCCATGGCCTCGACGACGCCGACGAGGCGGCCGCCCTCGCGCGGCAGGATGCGGATGAGCCCGGCGTCGTAGTCGCCGTCGGCGCGGCGCTCGGTGCGCACCAAGACGCGGTCGCCCACGCCCGGCGGCTTGCCGCGGACGTCGTCGAGGGCGAGGTGCAGCGCCACCTCCTCCTCGCCGTGGGCGGCGGCCGGGCGCAGCGTGGCGTCGCCGTCCTCGTCGATGTCGGTGACCACCGCGACGACGACCCGCGGCAGCACCCCCTCGGGCGAGAAGCGCCGGCCGCGGCCGCGCTCGATCAGCCCCTCGTGCTGGAGCTCCTTCAAGATCTCCTTGAGCTCGACGCGCTCGGCGCCCTTGACCCCGAGCGCGCGCGCGATGTCGCGCTTGCTGGTGAGCCCGGGGTTCTCGGTGAGGTGCCGCAAAACGCTCGCGCGGTCCAGGCGGTGCCGCCTCATGCGCCGGTCCGACCGCCGCCTTGGGCCTTGCCCCCGCTCTTGGCACCGCCGGTCTTGTTGCCGGCCCCCTTGGCGCCGGTGCTCTTGCCCGACGACGCCTTGGGCCGGCTCGACTTCGCGTCGCCCGAGGTCGACTTGGCGGCCTTGCCGGTCGGGTTCGACTTGGCTTTCCCCTTGGCGGGCTTCGTGCCGGTCTTCGCCGCCTTCTGCGCCAGGATCTCGACCGCCTCGTCGAACGCGAGCGTTTCGGGATCGGTGCCCTTGGGCAGGCTGGCGTTCAGCTTGTTCCACTTGAGATAGGGCCCGAAGCGGCCGGCGCGCAGCTCGATCGGCTGGCCGTCCTCGGGGTGCTCGCCGAGGGTCTTGCCGGCGCTCGCCGGCCCGCCACCGCCGCGCCGGCCGCCCTTGCCGCCCTTCTCCGCCAACAGCGTGAGCGCGCGGTTCATGCCGATCGTCAGCACGTCGTCGTCGGGATCGAGCCGCGCATAGGTCCGACCGCGCTGGACGAAGGGCCCGTAGCGGTTGATGCCGGCGAGGACCGGCTCGCCGTCCCCATCGACCCCGACCTCGCGCGGCAACGCCAACAGCTTGAGCGCGATGTCGAGATCGACGTCGGCGGGACGGATCGTCTCGGGCACGCTCACCCGCTTGAGCTCGTCGCCGGAGCCGCGCTGGATGTAGGGCCCGAAGCGGCCGATCCGCAGCCAGACCTCCTCGGAGAGGTCGGGATCGACGCCCAACAGGCGCTCCTTCGGCAGGTCGGTGCCGCCGTCGCCGGCCTGCTCGCCGAGCTTGCGGGTGAAGCGGCACTCGGGATAGTTCGAGCAACCGATGAAACCGCCGAAGCGGCCGACCTTCAAGCTCAAGCGGCCCTCGCCGCATTGCGGGCACTGGCGCGGGTCGCTGCCGTCCTCGCGCGGCGGGAAGAGGTGCGGCGCGAGCGCCGCGTCGAGGGCGTCGATGACCTCGGCGTTGCGCTTGCCCTTGACCTCCTCGGTCAACGCGAAGAACGGGTCCCAGAACTCGCGCAGCACCTGCTTCCAGTCGAGCTCGCCCGCGGCGACCGCGTCGAGCTGGTTCTCGAGCTCGGCGGTGAAGCTGTACTCGACGTAGCGCTCGAAGAACTTGGTGAGAAAGGCGCTCACCACCCGGCCGCGGTCCTCCGGCACGAAGCGCTTGCTCTCGAGGCGCACGTAGTTGCGGGCCTGCAGGACCGAGATGATGCTGGCATAGGTCGACGGCCGGCCGATGCCGAGCTCCTCGAGCTGCTTGACCAGGCTCGCCTCGGTGTAGCGCGGCGGCGGCTCGGTGAAGTGCTGCTCGGCCTTGACCGCGTGCTGGCGCGCGGGCTCGCCCTCGGCCATCGCCGGCAACAACCGGTCGCTCTCGTCGTCGCCGGCCTTCTCGGTGGGCGCGTCGTCCACCCCCTCGCGGTAGACCTTCAAAAAGCCGTCGAAGGCGATGGTCTGGCCGGTCGCGCGCAAGGCCACGCCGTCGCCCTCGAGGCTGACGGCGACGCGGTCGAGGAGGGCGGCGGCCATCTGGCTCGCCACCGTGCGCTTCCAGATCAGCTCGTAGAGCCGGCGCTGGTCCTCGTCGCAAAAGCGGGCGACCTCCTCGGGCCGCCGCGCCAGCTCGGTCGGACGGATGGCCTCGTGCGCCCCCTGGGCGTTCTTGGTCTTGGTCTTGAAGCGCCGCGGCTTATCGGGGAGGTAGCGCGTACCGTAGTGCTCACCGATGACGGCGCGCGCCGCGTCGAGCGCGGTCTGGCTGAGCTGGACGCTGTCGGTGCGCATGTAGGTGATGAGCCCCACGGTCTCGCCGCCGAGCTGCACGCCCTCGAACAGCTTTTGGGCGGTGCGCATGGTGCGGTCGGCGCCGAAGCCGAGCTTGCGCGAGGCCTCCTGCTGCAGCGTCGAGGTCGAAAAGGGCGGCGCCGGGTTGCGGCTCGTCTGCTTCGTCTCGACGCTCGCGACCGCGAGCGCGGCGGCCTCGACGCGGCGCTTGGCCTCCATCGCCGCGGCCTCGTCGCCGAGGGCGAACTTGTCGAGCTTCTTGCCGTCGAGATGGGTGAGCCGGGCGCCGAAGCGCTCGTCGCGGGCGGTGGCGAGGTCGGCCTCGACCGTCCAATACTCGCGCGCGACGAAGCGCTCGATCTCGTCCTCGCGCTCGCAGACCAGGCGCAGCGCCACCGACTGCACGCGGCCGGCGGACTTCGCGCCCGGCAGCTTGCGCCACAGCACCGGCGAGAGGGTGAAGCCGACGAGGTAGTCGAGCGCGCGGCGGGCCTGATAGGCGTTGATCAGGTCCGGGTGGAGCTCGCGCGGGTGCGCCATCGCCTCCAGCACCGCCTGCTTGGTGACCTCGTGGAAGACGACCCGCTTGACTTGGGTGTTCTTGAGCGCGCCCTTCTCGGCGAGGGCGGCCAGGAGGTGCCAGGAGATCGCCTCGCCCTCGCGGTCGGGGTCGGTGGCGAGGAAGAGCCGGTCGGCGTTCTTCACCGCCTTGGCGATCTCGTTGACGTGGCTCTTCTTTTCCGCCAGCACATCGTAGTGCATCCGGAAATCATGCTCGGGCTCGACCGAGCCTTCCTTTTCCGGCAAGTCGCGGACATGGCCGTAACTGGCGAGTACCCGGTAGTCTTCGCCCAGGTACTTGTTGATGGTCTTGGCCTTGGCCGGCGACTCGACGACGACGACGTTCATACCCGCGGGCACCCGTGAGTTGTGGCGGACGTTGCAGAGAAGTTGGGGTCAAACCACCACGAGGGAAACCCGGTTCCCCGAATGCCGCTCGACTTCCCCGGCGAGTTCGAGATCCATGAGCGCAAGCTGCACCTGCGCCGGCGACGCATGACATTGGCGGATCAGCTCGTCAACCGGAACGGGTTCCAGCGCCAGCCGGGCGCGAATCTCGGCCTCGAGGTCGCCACCTTGGGAGGGCGGCGGTGGCGCCGCCGGCGGCGGCGCGCTCCGCCGCGGCGCGCGCGGTGG
>JBKHCM010000047.1:0-23337 GCA_046541805.1 Alphaproteobacteria bacterium | reverse complement strand
ATCGCCCGGACCGCGGGGGGCGCGCGGGCCGCGCCGGGCCGGCCGTCCGGGCCGCGCCGGGCCGGCCGGATCGAGGCGGTGTACGGGCGTATCCTCGCCGAGATGCGCGCGGAGGATGCGCCAGGCGTCGTCATCGACGGCACGGCCGACCGCCCCGGCGACTTCGACCGCTGGAGATTTGAGCGCTTGAAATGGATGACCGACCGCGAGCTTGAAACGCACTTCGACCGCCCGACGATTGCGCGCCTGCGCGCCGAGGACCGGGAGGCGCGGCCGTGAGCGAGCTACAGGACCTCGCGCGCCGCTGCCGGCAACTGCGCCGGCTCGACCGGCACGCCGACCCCGAGCGTTTCGCCGTGGCCGTCGAAGACCTCGCCGAGCGGATCGAAGCTCTGGACCGGCAGCGCAAGCCGCCACGCTCGCCGCGTTACTGGAGGGCCGCATGATGGTGCCCGCTGTTTTGGTCCCAATACCGGCGATTTGCGCGAGGGCCGAGACCGACGCCCCTACTTTTTCTTTATCGCGCTGGAGGGCCGGGCGATGACGACGGCGGCCGACAAGGCGGTCGACTTCCTGAACACCTTGAAGGTGCCCGAAGGACCCAAGGCCGGCGAGCCGGTGACGCTGGCGCCGTTCCAACGCCAGTTCGTTGAAGGCGCACTGGACCCGGAGACCTCGGTTGCGGTGCTGTCGATCGGCCGCGGTAACGGCAAAAGCGCGCTGAGCGCCGGCCTCGCCGTGGGCGCGCTCGTCGGCATGTGGGATGAACAACCGCGCCGCGAGGTGCTGTTGGCCGCTCGCTCGCGGGATCAAGCGCGGATCGCTTGGGAGTTCGCGGCCGGTTTTATTCAGACGCTGCCGGTTTTACTGCAAGCCAAGATCACGTTTCGGCGTTCTCCCAAGTTGGAGATCGAGTTTCAGGATGAAGGCGGCTCGCATTACTTGAGGGCGGTGGCCGCGGACGGCAAAAACGTCCTGGGCTCCGCGCCGACCTTTGTTCTCATGGATGAGCGGGGACATTGGCCCCTCGACAAGGGCGACGACCTCGAAGCCGCGTTGCTCTCCGGGCTGGGTAAGCGCGACGGCCGCGCCGTCATCATCAGCACCAGCGCCGCCGACGACGCGCACCCGTTCTCGCAATGGCTCGACCATCCGCCGGCCGGGACGTACGTGCAGGAGCACCGACCGCCGCCGGGGCTCCCCGCCGACGACCGCGCCAGCCTTCTCCAGGCGAACCCCGGCGCGGAGCACGGCATTGGCGCCAAGCTCGAATGGCTCGAGGCGCAAGCGCAGCGCGCCATCGCCCGCGGTGGAAACGCCCTCGCGACTTTCAGGCTCTACAATCGAAACGAGCGTGTTTCTGGCGAGACGCGCGATGTTCTCTTGACCGTCGACCAGTGGATGGCCGCCGAGACTGTCGACCTGCCGCCGCGCGACGGGCCGGCCGTCGTCGGGATCGACCTCGGCGGCTCCGCGTCCATGTCCGCCGCCGCGCTCTACTGGCCAGGAACCGGCCGGCTCGAGGCGTTCGGGGCGTTCCCCACGAACCCGTCGCTGCTCGACCGCGGCGCCGCTGATGGCGTGAGCGGCCGCTACGTCGAGATGAGCGAACGCGGCGAGCTGGTGAGTTTGGGCGATCGGGTGGTCCCGGCGGCCGGTTTTCTCCACCAGATCATGCGCCGGCTCGACGACGCCACGGTCGAAGCGTTCGTGGCCGACCGCTACCGCCAATCCGAGTTCGAGGAGGCGATGAGCGCCGCCGGCATCACCGTGCCGATTGTGTGGCGGGGCCAGGGCTTCAAGGACGGAGCGGAGGACGTCGAGCGGTTCCGCCGCGCCGTGTTCGAGAGCAAGGTGGCCAGCGTGGCGTCGCTGCTGCTGCGCTCGGCGTTCAGCGAGGCCGTGACCCTCTCCGACCCGTCCGGCAACAGCAAGCTGGCCAAGGCCCGATCGAAGGGGCGGATCGACGCCGCCGCCGCCGTGATCTTGGCTGTGGCGGAAGGCCAGCGCCGGGCCGCGCGCCCGAAACCGCGAACCCCCGCGCTCATGTGGGCGTGAACCCGAAGGAGGAAGACCGATGACGGAAATCGACGACTGGCTCGTGTTGCAAGTCCCCCACAGGCTGCCACCACGCGCCTATTCCGGGTTCGGGCTCGACGACCTGCTACGGCGCCATGAGGCCGCCTCGCTCGACGACGTGGAAGAGCGGGTGCGGGATGACATGAGTTTCGGCCGCCTGATGACGAGCAAGGCCGACTTCGACGAGCTGCGGGCGCACCTGAAGGACCCGAAGTACGCGCCGGCCATCGGCATCGGCGGGCCGCCGCCAGCCTTGGCGGCGCTCGAACGCGAGGCCTCCCGCATCGGGTGGCTGGAACTTCCCGACGACGACGAGGACGAAGCCGTCTGACGTCCCCCGGCGCGCCCGTCATGGCCGCTTGGCACCACGCCGCCCGCTGGCGGGCGCTCCGCCTCCAGGCGCTCCGGCGCGACGGGTGGCGGTGCGTCCGCTGCGGCGCCCGGCACGGGCTCGAAGTCGACCACATCGCGCCGCGCGAGGATCGCCCGGACCTCGCGCACGACCTCGACAATCTCCAAGTGCTGTGCGGCCCGTGCCACGCGGCGAAGACGGCCGCCGAGCAGGGCCGAAAGGCCGACCCCGAGCGCCGGAAATGGCGGGCGGCCGTCGCGGGGCTCGCGAAAAATCCTTAGCGAATGCGCCCCCGTCTAGCTAGCGTCGAGATGATCGCCAACGCTACTACCGGGGCTTCGATGCTCGAAAGCACCAAGATCGCTCGCCGGCAATCGGAAATCCGCCAAGCCCTCGCCGAGCTTTCGGCGAAGGAGCAGCCGGCCGACGACGACCTCGACAAGATGTCGTCGTTGGACACGGAGTATCGGCAGAATGAAACGCGCTACCGCGCGGCGCTGATCGCCGAGGACAACGAGCGCCGCGACGCTGGCCAGGAGTTGGAGACGCGCGCCGGCCGCGAGTGGCAAGAAATCGTCCGCAAATATGAGCTGCGACAAGTGGCGCTCGCGCTCGACGAGGGCCGCCCGCTCTCCGGGCAGACCGCCGAGATCGTGACCGAGCTGCGCAACGCCGGCGGCTACCGCGGTGTGCCCGTGCCGTGGGAAGCGCTCGAACAGCGCGCCGGCGAGACCGTCGCGACCGATACGCCCGCCCCGCGCGTCACCCGGCCGATTATCGACCGGCTCTTTCCGCAGTCCGCCGCCGCCCGCATGGGCGCGAGCATGGTCAACATCGGCGCCGGCGAGGCCGAGTATCCGGTGGCGACCCAAGGCGCGACGGCGAGCTGGCAAGCCAATGAGACGGGCGACGTGGGCTCGCCGCAGGCGTTCCAGACGACCGACCGCCCGCTCAAGCCGGATCACACGCTCGGCGTTCAGATGAAGATCACCCGCCGGGCCATCAAGCAGAGCGGCGCCGCGCTGGAGCAGGCTGTCCGCCGGGACATGGCGAGCACCATCGGGGTCGAGATGGACCGCGTGATCTTCCTCGGCTCCGGTTCGAACGGCGAGCCCACGGGCGTGATCGCCGGTGCCAGCGGTTACGGGATTACCGAGACGGCGGTGGACGCCGCGCCGACCTATGCCGCGTTCCGGAAGGCGCTGGTGCGCTTCATGACCAACAACGCCATCGCCAGCCCGGCCGGCGTGCGCGTCATGGTCCGCCCCGAGACCTGGGACCACCTCGAAGACCAGGCCGCTTCGACCGCGGCGCCGATGTGGGAGTGGGACCGGCTCGCGGCCGCGATCGGGGCCGGCAACATCACGCTGTCGACCATCGGGCTCGCGGCGCCGACCGGCTCGGCCGCCGCGGCCAAGGCGCTCTTGACGACCGCCACCAACGGCGTGGCGCCCATCTACGTCGGCACCTGGGGTGCGGTCGACCTGATCCGCGATCCCTATAGCGACGCCGCGTCTGGCGCGCTCCGGCTGACCGCGCTGGCCACGATGGACGTCACCGTCGCCCGCGCCGTCCAGCTTGAAATCCTCACCGGGCTCCAGGAGCCGGCGTGATGCTCCACGGGGCCGCGGCCGGCCGGCTCGAGCTACGCCGCGCCGACGACGGGGGCGCGGTCCTCACGGGCCGCTTTCCCTATCGCACGACGGCCGTCCTGGGCCGCGTCGGCGGGCGCGAGCGCCGCGAGCGCTTCGCGCCGGGCGCGCTCCAGCCCGCGGCCGAGGTTCACTTGCTCGCGCAGCACGACTTCGCTCGGCCGCTCGCCAGCACGGGCGCCGGCACGCTGACGGTGCGCAACACCGCGCGCGCGCTGACCTTCGAGGCCAGGATCGCGCCGGCCGTCGCGCAGACGACGCACGGCGCCGACGCGCTCGCGCTGATCGCGGCGGGCGAGGCGCGCGGGCTCAGTCCCGGCTTCGCGGTCCCGGCCGGTGGTGACGAGGTGCGCGCCGAGGGGGACGCCCTCGTGCGCACCGTCAAGCGCGCCGAGCTCGTCGAGCTGTCCGTCGTGACCAGGCCGGCGTTCGGCGAGGCGCAGGTGGAGGCCCGCAACTGGCGGCCGACGGCGGCGGCGACGCCGCGGCCGGCGAGCTGGCGCTGGAGGTGATCGTGCACGCGACCTTGCTCGACGAGCACGAGGGCGAGCCGGCGAGCCGCCCGGCGGTGTGGGCGTACCAGCGGCCGGGCGTCGGGAGCTGGGAAGACGGCCGCGTGGACCCGGCGCTCGCCTGGGCTCGCCTCGAGGCGTGGATACGCCGCCGGTGGGCTGCGCGGCCGGTGACGTGGATCGCGAGCGGGCCGGGCGAGTTCACGCCGCCGTTGGAGCCGTTCAGGGTGTCGACGGTGGAGCGGTGGGCGGACGGCGCGTGGATCGCCGAGACGCCCGCCGCGTCGCCGCTCGGCTGGTCCCTCGACGCCGCCACCTACCGGATCGCGGGCACGGCCGGCGACGACACCGACCCGCCCGCCGCCGTCGCCGAGGCGTACCGCCGGTTGCTGGAATTCCATCGCGGCGTGTCGCTCCAGTTCGCCGACTCGGCCGCGGACTACGTGACGGACGCGAGCCGCCGGCCGGCCGGGTGGGCCGCGAAGGCGATCCACCTGTCCGGCGCGGCCGACCTGCTCAGACCGTGGAAGCGCACATGAGACGCTGGTGGCCCTTCGTCCGGCGCGAGACGCGCCAGGCGGCCGGCTATACCGCGATGGTCCAGGCCGCCCGCGCCGACTACATCGCGGGCCGCGCCGGCACCGCCGAGCTGACGGCGACCGCGCAGACCTGCGTGAGCTGGTGGGAGTCCGGGCTCGCGCTCGCCGACGTCGACGGCACCGACCTGCTCGACGCCCGGCTGTTGGCGTTGATCGCCCGCGCGCTCGCGGTGCGGGGCGAGTTCGTCGCGCGGATCGGCGAGGACGGGCTCGAGCCGGCGAGCGATTGGGAGCTGTCGACGGTGGCCGGCCGGCCGCGCGCCTACCGGCTCAGCCTCCCCGACGTCGGCGGCGGGCGCACCTTGACCGCGCTCGCGCCCGAGGTGGTCCACGTCGTCGTCGGCGCCGACGTCCGCGAGCCGTGGGCGGGCACGTCGCCGTTGCGGCGGGCGCAGCTTTCGGCCGACCTGCTCGCGGCCGTCGAGCAGGCGTTGGCCGACGTGTATCGCGAGGCGCCGCTGGGCTCCGCCGTGCTACCGATGCCAGAGATGGCGGCGACGGACCGCGAGCGGCTGACGGCGAGCTTCCGCGGCAAGCGCGGCGGCGTGCTGTTGCGCGAGTCCGTCTCGACGACGGCGGCCGGCGGGCCGACCCCGCAGACGGATTGGCGTCCGCACGGGCTCAGCCCGAACATGCGCGACGCCATGGCCGTGGAGAGCTTGGAAGCCGCCCGCCGGTCCATCCTCGGCGCCTTCGGCGTCCTCCCCGCGATGCTCGAGCCGAACGCCGCCGGGCCGATGGTCCGCGAGGGGCAACGGCACCTCGCGAGCTGGCAGCTGCAACCGATCGCTCGCCTGATCGGCGAGGAGCTCACCGCGAAGACCGGCGGCGACGTCACGCTCGACGTGCTCCGGCCGCTCCAGGCTTACGACGCGGGTGGCCGGGCGCGGGCGGCGCAAGGCATCGTCCAGGCGCTCGCCCAAGCGAAGGAAGCGGGCTTGAGCGACCAGGCGGTGGCGGCGGCGTTCCAAGCCGTGGACTGGGGGTCGCCCGGTGGGTGAGCCGGGCCACGAAGCGGCCGGCGAGGGCCGCCGGCCGGCGCGCGTTTCCTCCTCTCGCGCGCGCCGGCCGCTCTCCTTGCCGATCTTGCTACAATGGAGCATGATGTCGGTATGAAGCTGCCGAGGGACCTGGGCGAGCTGAACCTCGACGACGTGCGCCGCTGCTGGCTGGCGCCGCGCGAGCTGTGCGCGCTGACCGGCCTCGTCGGGCGCGATGCGGAGCAGGATCGCATCATTCACAAATATTTGAACAACCTCACGACCCGCGGCTACCTACCCCACGACAAAAGCGGGCCGATGCGAACGCACAGGCGCCTGCATTCTTTGGTCTCGGCGGTGATGTTCCGCACGTTTTTCGAGATCACGAAGTCACATCGACCCTATAACTACGCCGCACCGATCGCCGAGCAGGTGAAACTTCTCCTCGAAGAAGCGGTCACGCAGCTACCGCACAGCGACGACATGTGGGACCGCCTCGACGGGTGGCGCGTCGTCTACTGGCAGCGGGCGAACAGTGATCGGCCGCCGGTGGCGCGGCCGTGGCGCTCGCCGACGATCCCCGACGACGGGCCGCTGGACGTTGGCGTCTTCGCCGCCGGATACCTCTTGTGCCGCGTCATCGAGGAATATGTTTCATGGCTCGAAGCGGAAGGGAGACAGCAGCGATGAGCGACCGGCTCGAGATCCTCGGGCGCGGGCTGAGGCGCGAACGTGCGGCGGCCTATGTGGGCGTGAGCGCCGGCACCTTCGACGACCTCGTGCGCCGGGGCCAGCTGCCGCGTCCGCGCCTCCTCGCCGATGGCCGCGTTAAGGTCTGGGACCGGGCCGACCTCGACGCCGCGATCGAGGCCGCGCCCGTGGACGGTGAGCCGATCGCCACGGGGTGGGAGGACGTCTAGTGCCTCGCCGCCGTCGCGAGTTCCCAGGCGTCACCGCCTACACCGACCGGCACGGCGCCCGGCGTTTCCGCTACCGCGGCAACGGCGTGTCCGTCGAGCTGGGACGGGACTACGGCTCGCAAGAGTTCGTGCGGCGCTACGAGGCCGCGCGTCAGGGCCGCAAGCTCGACGACGTGACGGGCGAGGCGCACGGCTCGCTCGGCTGGTTGATCGCCAGCTACTACCGCTCGCCCGCGTACCGCCGGCTCGCCGAGCGCACGCAGTACGTGCAGCGCAACACCTTGGAGAAGCTGCGCCAGGACCACGGGCACCGCCCGGCGGCGACGCTCGACGCCCCGGCCGTCCGCAAGCTGATGGCGAGGAAGGCCGACACTCCGCACGCCGCCAACTACGTGCTGCGGATGCTGCGGGCGTTGATGGCGCACGCGATCGACCTCGGCATCCGGGCCGACGACCCGACCCGCGACGTGAAGAAGTACGCCGAGGCCGGGAGCGACGGCTTCCACACGTGGGACGAGGGCGAGATCGCCCAATTCCAGGCGACGCACCCGCCGGGCTCGACCGCACGGCTCGCCTTCGCGCTGATGATCTTCACGGGCGCCGCCCGCGTCGATGCGTGCAAGCTCGGCTGGCAGAACGTCAAGGACGGCCGCATCCGCTACCGCCGCGAGAAGACCCGGAAGAAGGCGCCCGTCCTCGTGGACGTGCCGATCCATCCCGACCTCGCCGCGGAGCTGGACCGCCTACCGCCGGGCCGTCTCACGTTCCTCGAAACGGGCCAGGGGCGAGCGCGCTCGTCGAACGGGCTCGGTAACGCCATGCGCCGGTGGTGCGACGCCGCCGGGCTCGCCGAGTGTACGTCTCACGGGCTCCGCAAAGCCTGTGCTCGACGGCTCGCCGAGGCCGGCGCCACGCCGAGCGAGATCGCGGCCGTCACGGGCCACACCACGCTCAAGGAAGTGTCGAGGTACACGGCCGCCGCCGACCGCAGCGGCTTGGCCGAGAAAGCGATGGGCCGGCTCGGGGTGGGCGCCCCGAACCGGCCCGTTGTGGCGAACCACCCTGCTAGGTTCGTCAATCCCCCCGCTAACTGCCAGGAAAACGGAGGAAATCATGCAGAGATGGTGCCCAGGGGCGGATTCGAACCACCGACACGCGAATTTTCAGTCCGCTGCTCTACCAACTGAGCTACCTGGGCCAACCGCGTCGCCGCGGTGACGGGCGTTATAGGCAGGCGCGCGCAGTCAGTCCAGCCCCTCGTCGACGACGAGAACGAGCTTGCCGGTATTGGCGTTGGCGCCCATCAGCCGGTGCGCTTCGGCGGCCTCGGCCAGCGGCAGACGGGCGTGAATCACCGGCTCGAGCCGACCGTCCGCCAACAGCGGCAGGACCTCGGCGCGAAAGGCGCGGCAGATCTCGGCCTTCTCCGCGACGGGGCGCGCGCGCAGCACCGAGCCGATGATGCGCTGTCGCTTCACCATCAGCTGGGCGACGTTGAGCTCCGCCTTGCCGCCGCCCAAAAGGCCGATGATGACGAGCCGGCCATAGGTCGCGAGGCAGCGCAGGTTCTCCGCCAAGTAGCCGGCGCCGATATGGTCGAGGATGACGTCGGCGCCGCGCTTGGCGGTCAGCGCGCGGACGCGGTCGGCGAAGTTCTCCGAGCGATAGAGGATGGTCTCGGCGCCGAGGGCGCGACAGGCCTCGGCCTTGGCCTCGCTACCGACGGTGACCAGCACGCGGGCGTCGCGGAGATGGCGGGCGAGTTGGATGGCGGCGGTGCCGACCCCCGATGCTCCGCCTTGGACGAGCACGGTCTCGCCCTGGCGCAGCGCCGCCTCGCGGAAGATATTGAGATAGGCGGTGATGAAGACCTCGGGAATCGCGGCCGCGGTCACCAGATCGAACCGCTCGGGTACGTGCAAAAGCGTACTCGTGGGCGCGACGGCGTATTCGGCGTAGCCCCCGCCACCGACCAGCGTCATCACCCGATCGCCCTCGCGCCAGCGGCCGACGCCCTCGCCCACGGCCTCGATCCGGCCGGCGACCTCGAGACCCAGGATCTCGCTCTCGCCCGGCGGCGGCGGGTAGTTGCCCTGGCGCTGCGCCACGTCGGCGCGGTTCACCGCGGTCGCCGCGACGCGGATGAGCACCTCGTCCGGGCCGGGCGTCGGCCGCTCGATCTCGCCGAGCGCGAGCACTTCGGGACCGCCGGTACCGTGCGTCAAGACCGCGCGCATCTGATGATCCTCCACGAAAGGGGCGGTGGGTGCGACCGCCATGGGGCTTCACGCTGTGTTAATAGCGTTGATATCTTCGTCGCGTTGGTCGACCGGCCAAACCCACGCTAGATGAGAGGGACCATGGATTGTACAGGCGGGAACGAGCGTATGGGGCAGTTGCCCGACCCGACCCGGATCGCCGCGAACGCCCACGAGGCTGCGTCGTTCCTGAAGTCGTTGACCCACCCGCATCGCCTCATGATCCTCTGCCTCTTGGACGGCCAGGAACGCAGCGTCAGCGAGCTCGAGGAGCGCTTGGGCTTGCGCCAACCCACCCTCTCGCAGCAACTGGCGAAGCTGCGCGCGGACGGCTTGGTCGAGACGCGCCGGGCGGGCAAGTTCATCTACTACCGGCTCGCCAGCGCGGAAGCACGCGAGGTCATCTCGGTCCTCCTCAGGCTCTTCTGCGAGGCCGGTACCCACGATCTCGAGCCGACGGTGGACTTCGCGCCCGCGGAATGACGTCGACCCACCGGCGCCGGCGCGCCGCTGGGCGTCCGCATCGCACGATCCGCGACCAAGCCCGACCTCGTCCAGCGTGTTCGTTCATCGCCGTCATGACATCCGGACGACCAAACGGAAACCCCTGAGCTCGATAGCCACGCGGCCGCACCCCGACGCCGTCCGCGCTCCGCTCGTGCGCAGACCGCACCACCACCGCGCCGGCGGCGAGCCCCCTTCGCACCTCCGCTCGCTTCTGGTTGCGCCGGCCGATCGCGCCGGCGGCGAGCCGCACGGCGTCGCGGGAGCGCACGTCGACGATCACCTCGAGGTCGCGCGGATCGCCGCTCTCCGCCGGCCATGCGCGCACCGCGACGCGTACGTTTTTGCATCGGCAGCCTCGGCGCCGGGCTCTTTGAGCGCGGCGCGGGCGTTGTCGAGCTCGAAGCGGCGAACCTCCTGCTCGGCCTCGGCGCGGGCGAGCGCGGCCACGAGGGCGCGGCTCGACTCGGGAGCCGGAATCAAAAGCGGCGCCGCCCGGGCGAGACCCCCTCGCTCCCGCGTCTTCAAGACGGCGACCAGATCGAGGCGCTCGAGCCGCCAGCCGCCATGGGCGGGCAGCGAGATCAGCCGCCCCGGCAGCGGCTCGGCGAAGCCCAGAAGGGCGAGCGCGACCTCGCGCACGATCGGCGTCTCGACGCGGCGGACGCCGTCGGCAGCGGCGAAACGTGCGGCGAGATGATCGGGGGCGCGCTCGCGCGTGGCGAAAACGCGGGCGAAGCCGGCGCGCTCGTCACCGGCCCGGCGGGTCGCCGCGAGCGAGACGACGCTGCCGAGGCTCGTCACCAGGACCGCGAGCCCGGCCCCCGTGACGAGCGCGATGGCGACGACCCGGCCGCGCAGGCGCACGCGGTCGCCCACCAGCTTGGTGTCGACCACGCTCACCAGGAGAGCGCCGCGGTCGGCACCGGCTCGGGGGTTGCGCCCATCGGCCTTGATGCGGCCGTCGCCGGGCGCGAGGACCCGGTCGGCCTTGGCGGCGCTGTCGGTGATGACCGCGGTGGTGGCGCCAACCTCGCGGTTGACCCGGCGGATCGCCTCGAGCACCCGGACGCCCGTTCGGCCGTGAGCGCCCCGGTGGGCTCGTCGCATCACAGTCCTCGGTTCGCTTGGCGATGGCGGCACGCTGCTGCTCCCCGGCGGGGGCTCGGCCGGGAAGTGGTGGCGGCCGTCCGCCAGGCCGACGAGGGCGAGCGCGTGCGCCCGCGGCATCGGCGCACGGGCGATCTCCGTGATCAGCGCGACAGGCTCGCGCGCGTCCCGGCTTCAGATCAGACGCAGGGCGTGGAAGACGAAGCCGACATGGTCGCGACGGTAGCGGCTGAGCGCCGCCTCGGCGTCGAGGCGCGCCCGCGACCCTTGAAAGGGGCGCTGCCGGCCGTGATGCCATCGCTGCCACCCAGGATGTTCAACCGCGCCGAGTTACGCTTGGCGGTGGGCCCGGCCGCACCACGAACTCGTCCGCAGCGCGCGAGATCGACGTCGCTCAGCGCAGCGTTGGTCCAAGCTTGCGTCCGCTAGCGCTTGCAGAGGCCCATCAGCCCGAAGAGCGCTACGCGCTTTTTCTCGTCACGCCACGCCCTCCGGTGCCCGCGATCCTCGCGCCCGGGCCCGCTCAAGCCACCGCGCTCACCCCACCGACGTCGTCTCCGGAGCGTCTCGTTGCAGGTCGGTTTGAGCGTTGCTATCGACGCCGGTGGTGGGGACGCCGCCGGTGGAAGCGGCGCCGTCGCGGTCGGCCAGGCTGCGGAGCAGCCGCAACACCGCTTCGACGTCACCCGGCGCGCTGAGCCGCGTCAGCCGAGCCACTCCGGGCTTCTTCACGACGACGTCGATGATGTGAGCGTCGTCGTCGCCGAACGCGGACGCACCGCTCTGGACTGGCATCGACGACGCTCCCTCCATCGCTATTCCGCCAGAGTTTTAAAAAAAATCGCGCTCTTGTCAGCCGGCAAATGGGCGCTTCGACCTTCGATGGACGTATCACCCCCGGCAGTGTGGTGTTTTGGCCACCTTGGCGCGGCGCCGGCGCCCCGCAAAGGCGAGCGCCGGCTTCCGCACTCAACCTGCGCTCGGGTCCACGACCCGTGGGGCGCCCGTCGCCGGGTTGATCGCGACGTAGGGCAGTTTGGCCTCCTTCCAGGCGGCGAAGCCGCCGGCGAGATGGGCGATCTTGGCGAAGCCGGCTTCGAGACAGGCCTCTGAGACCCGCCGCGAGCGGACCCCCGAGCCGCAGTGGAACACCAGCGGTTTGCCCTCCTGGCTCGGCAGGTTGCGCGGCTTTAGGGTCACCATCGGCGCCAGCAGTGCCCCCTCGATGTGCTCGAAGGCGTATTCCTGGGGGGTGCGGACGTCGATGATGACCACCTCGTCGCGGTCGAACGCAGCCTTGAGCTCCTCGGCGGTCCACTCCTCGAAGACGGCCCCGCCCTTGGTCTCGGTCTTCATCGCATTCTCCTCTCGGCGTGAACGACGGTCCGCGCTGGCCGGCAAGCCCCGCAGGGCTATGGCGCCCCGCGGGCGTGCGATACCATCCCTCAGCGGATGAGGGGTTGTCGACGGGCCACCGGTGGGGCGCGATGCCCGCCGGCCCGCAGGTGACCCCTGACGTCCGGCTCCTGGTGATGGCGTTCGCCGCTGGGCTCGCCTTCGCGCTTTTGAACGCGCCCACGAACCACCTCGCGGGCGAGCAGACGGCGTGCGGCGGCGGGGTTCACGATCCCCCACGTCGCCGCCGTCGTCGTTCCGCTCGATTTCGCCCTGACCTGCCCGGTGCGCCCGACCCGGCGCGGCCGACCCGCCACGCGAAGGCCCTTCTGTGGCGCCGCCGGATCGGCTACCCCGCTCGGGCCCATCACGACGAGACCGCCATGGCCGCCCCCACCTTCGCCGAGCTCGCCCGCGCCATCCTGCGCACCCTGGTGACCGTTTGGCGCCCGTGCCAGCCGCTGCTGGCGGTGGCCGCGCTCGCCACGCTGCTGTTGTCGGCCGGCGCCGCGCTCCTGTTCGAGCCGAGCGTGGCCGAGGGCGTCGTGGCGATCCCGATGCTCGGCCTCACCCTCGCCGTCTCGGCGGGCGTCGCCGGCTACATCGTCAGCGGCGACGGCGCCTACACGCGGCTCGACGCCGTGGTCCGCCAGTCGCGCGCTTACGCTTTCGTCGTGCGCTACGTGTTGTTGAGCCTCGCGCTCTCGCTGCCGCTCCTCGCGGTGCTGCCGGCGATGATGGCGGGAGGCGGCGAGCTCGGCGGCGGCGGCGCGCTCGGGCTGTTGGTCGTGCTGGTGGTGACCTTGTGGCTGAGCGCGCGCATGGCCCTCTTTCCCTACAGCGCCTTTCTGCCGCGCCCCCTCACCGTCGGCGAAGCCTTCGCGGCGACGCAGGGCGAGGCCTTGAAGATCCTCGGCTGCATCGCCCTCTTCGCGACCGCGATCATCGCCGCGGTGACCCTGGTCACGCTGATGATCGGCGGGCTGGTGAGCGGGCTCGGCACCGCCACGGGGCTCGGCGGCGGCGGCGCCACCCGCCTCGCCCTGCAGGGCCTCGGCCAGCTGGTGGCGGCCTACGCCATCGACTGCGTCTACGGTACCATCACCCGCAGCCTTGCCGGCAGCGGACCGCCGGCGGCGGTCTGAGCGCCCGGGCGGGCTCAGCGGCCGCTCGGCGCATCGCTCGATTCGGCCTCGAACTCGGGCCGACGCATCGGCACGCGCAGGCCACCGACGGCGGCCTCGGCGTCGGCGCGGACCTCGCGCTCGGCCTGGAGCCAGTGATCGAGCGCCCGGCCCGCCGGGCGGCCTTCGGCCTCCCACAGCGCTCGCGCCCGCTCGCGGATGGCTGCATGCAGCGGATCGTGCCTCATCGTTACCTCCAACGTCTTGCGACACAAGGACAACGACGCGCACCGCAGGCGCGTTGCACCTCCGCCGTGCCGCCGGCGACGCGCCGGCTGTCCTCGAACGGCGCTTGCGTACTATGTCCTTTCCATCCGTTCGTCGGCCGAGGGAGGAGACCATGGCGAAATTCGGGTCAGGCCAGCCGGCCAAGCGCGTCGAGGACGTGCGCTTCATCACCGGCCACGGGCGCTACACCGACGACATCAACCTCGAGGGCCAGCTCTACGGTGTCGTCGTCCGCGCCCCCGTCGCCCACGGGCGCATCACCGAGCTCGACGTCGAGGCCGCGCGCTCGGCGCCGGGCGTGCACGCCGTCGTCACCGGCGCCGAGCTCGACGCCGCCGACGCCAACCGCCTGCCCTGCCTGATCCCGCTGAAGAACCGCGACGGCACCAGCCGCGCCGATCCGGGCCGGCCGGTGCTGGCCACCGACAAGGTGCGTTTCTCCGGCGAGGGCGTCGCCTTCATCGTCGCCGACAGCGTCGCCGCCGCGAAGGACGCGGCGGATCTGGTGAGCCTCGACGTCGACGAGCTGCCGGCGGTGGCGACCACCACCGCCGCCAAGGCGAGCGACGTCACCATCCACGACGCGGCCCCCGGCAACCGCGCCTTCGACTGGCAGTACGGCGACGACGCCGCGGTCGACGCCGCCTTCGCCGGCGCCGCCCACGTCACCCGGCTCGAGCTCGTCAACAACCGCCTGGTCGCCAACCCGATGGAGACCCGCGCCATCGTCGCCGACTGGAAGGACGACAAGCTCGACGTCCAAGTCTGCAGCCAGGGGGTGTGGGGCCTCAAGGACATCTTCGCCAAGCACGTCCTGCACATCGACCCGTCGGCGGTGCGGGTGCGCACCGCCGACGTCGGCGGCGGCTTCGGCATGAAGATCTTCTTCTACCCCGAATACGCCATGGCCGCCTTCGCCGCCCGCGCGCTCGGCCGGCCGGTGAAGTGGACGGCGGAGCGCTCGGAAGCCTTTCTTTCCGACGCCGGCGGGCGCGACCACGTCACCACCGCCGAGATGGCCTTCGACGCCGAGCACCGGATCGTCGGCATGCGGGTGCACACCCTCGCCAACATGGGCGCGCACCTCTCGCAGTTCGCGCCCTTCATCCCGACCGGCGCGGCGCTCAAGGTGCTCTGCGGGGTCTACGACGTGAAGACCCTGGTGAGCCGGGTCGAGGGCATCTTCACCAACACCGCACCGATCGACGCCTATCGCGGCGCCGGCCGGCCGGAATCCATCTACTGCGTCGAGCGGCTGATCGAGAAGGCGGCGCGCGAGCTCGGCGTCGAGCGCACGGAGCTGCGCGCCAAGAACTTCATCGCGACGGAGGCCATGCCGTTTCAGACCGCCGTCGGCGAGACCTACGACAGCGGCGACTTCGCCACCGTCATGGCGCGGGCGAAGGCGCGCGCCGACTGGGACGGCTTCGCGGACCGGCGCCGCCCCGCGCCCGGCAAGCGCCGCGGCATCGGCATGTGCTACTACATCGAAGCGACCATGGGGAACCCGAACGAGGCCGCCGACATCCGCTTCGAGGACGACGGCACCGTCTCGGTCGCGGTCGGCACCCAGTCCAACGGCCAGGGCCACGAGACCGCCTACGCCCAGGTCCTCACCGACAAGCTCGACCTACCGCTCGAGCGGATCCGCATCGTCCAGGGCGACAGCGACCGCATCCCCATCGGCGGCGGCACCGGCGGCTCGCGCTCGTTGACGGCGCAGGGCGTGGCCATCCGCCACGCCGCCGACGCGGTGATCGAGAAGGGCAAGCTCTACGCCGCCCAGGAGCTCGAGGCGGCACCCGCCGACATCGCCTTCGCGGACGGCGCCTTCGCCGTCGTCGGCACCGACCGCAGGGTCGCACTCCTGGACCTCGCCGCCAAGGCGAGGACCATGCCGGCGCCGGCCGGAGTCGAGGGCCAGGGCCTCGACGCCATGACCGCGATCAAGCTGGCTGGCTGGACCTTCCCCAACGGCTGCCACATCGCCGAGGTCGAGATCGACGAGGCCACCGGCGTCACCGAGGTCGTGCGCTACACCATCGTCGACGACTTCGGCGTGGTGGTGAACCCGCTCCTGGTCGCGGGCCAGGTCCACGGCGGCACCGTCCAGGGCATCGGCCAGGCGCTCTTGGAGCACACCGTCTACGACGCGGCCGGCCAGCTGCAGTCGGGCTCCTTCATGGACTACACCATGCCGCGGGCCGACGACGTGCCGCTCTTCGACTTCTCCACCTTCGACGGCGCGCCGTGCAAGAACAACGAGATGGGGGTGAAGGGCTGCGGCGAGGCCGGCTCGGTCGGCTCCTGTGCCGCGGTCATCAACGCCGTGATCGACGCCCTCGCCGACCTCGGCGTCACCGAGATCGACATGCCGGCGACGCCCGAGACGGTCTGGGCCGCGCTCCACGGCGAGCCCCTGCCCGCCGCCGCGGCGTAAGGCCAGGGACCGTCCGGACGTCGCCCGCGAGCCCGGCCACCAGGTCGGGCTCGCTTCTTATCCGGCCCCGCCGAAGCGCCCGTAACCCCTTGCGCTGCCGCGACAATCCGCCGATCTGGCTTCGTTCGGCATTTCCCGAAGCCGAGGCACCGTTCGCAACACGCACGCGACTTCCAATGTTGTAGGATATCATTCCCCAAGCTGTCGGACCAGTGGCTCGCTGGGTCGGCCGCATTGCCACGTCCCTACCGATACGGCATACGTCCGAGGTATGATCCGTTCGTTCGCGGACCGGGACACCGCCCGCCTCGCCGACCGCGAGCGCGTGCCGCGATGGCGCCACGTCGAGCGGGTCGCGCTGCGCAAGCTGGAGATGCTCAAGGCCGCCCGCACCCTCGACGATCTGCGGGTACCGCCCGGCAACCGCCTGGAGGCGCTGCGCGGCGACCGCGCTGGGCAGTACGCCATCCGCGTGAACGACCCGTACCGCCTGTGCTTTCGCTGGGAGAATGGGGACGCGCACGATGTCGAACTCTGTGATGACCATTGAGCCCGTGCATCCGGGCGAGGTGCTCCGCCACGACTTCATGGAACCGCTCGGACTGAGCGCCAACGCGCTCGCGCGACGCATCGAGGTGCCGGGCAACCGGATCTCCGCCATCGTCGCCGGCAAGCGCGGCATCAGCGGCGACACCGCGCTGCGCCTCGCCGCCGCGTTCGGCACCACGGCGGAATTCTGGATGAACCTGCAGAAGAGCTACGAGCTCGAGGTCGCCAAGGACGCCGCACGGGGTCGGGACTTCGCGGGTTTCGCGCTCCGGACCTGACCCGGCCGCGCGCCCACCCACCGCCGCCAACCGCCGCCGCAGCTCCTCCAACATCCAAGCGTCGCACGGCGCCAGCCGGCCGCCCTCCGCCAACCGCTCGGCGAGGCTAAGCGCCGCGCGGTAGCGGCGCGCCGCCGTCGCCGCGTCGTCCTGCGCCATGGCGACTTCGGCGAGCTTCGCGTTCGACACGATCAGGTCGCGCTGCCACCCTTTTCGACGGATCGCCCGCCGCCAGCCGCTCGGCGATCGCCAGAGTCGCTTCGTAGTGGGGAAGAGCTTCCGCGAGAGCGCCTTGCGCCCGCCGCACGTCGCCCAGCCCTTCGAGCGCCACCGAAATCTGTCGCCGATCTTTAAGCTTCTCCGCGCGCTCGTGACCCTCCTGGAACGCGGCCGCGGCGGCCGCGAGGTCGCCCTTGCGCCTCTCCAGCCGGCCGACCTCGATCGGCGCCCAGAGGTCGGTGGGGTCGAGGTCCATGACCTTGCGCCACGCCGCGAGCGCGCGCTCGGTGTCGGTCCAGTAGGCGAGCGTGGCGAGTTCGCGATAGGCGCGGAGGGTGTCGGCGCGGGCGGTCGCAGCCGCCTCTTTTTGTTCCTGCCAACGCGCCTCGGCCTTGGCGGCCGCTGCCGCCAGCTCGTCGGTCAGCGCCGCCGGGTCGCCGCCTGCGCGGACGCGCGCCAGCACGGCGGCCAGTTCGTCCTCGGGCCGGGCCTCGGCGCGGCCGACCAGCGTCTCGACCAGCGCCAACAGCCGCCGCTTCTCCTCGCGCTCGGCGTCGAGCTGTGGCGCGTGGTGCGCCTCGATCCGCCGAACGATCGCCTGAATGTCGCGCTCGCGCGCCGCCGACGCACGCGCCAGCTCGTGGCGCATGTCGTCGAGAAAGCCGGGCTGCGCAAAGAGCCGCCGGTAGGCCAGCCGGATGGCGCGAAAGGCGGGCTCGAAGTCGGCGTGATCGAACGTCCAGCCGGATAGGCCGTGCTCGGGTGGGCGGCCTCGGCGCGGACGTGCGCGAGCAAATGCTCGACCTCGGCCCTGATGCCGCCGTGGCGGCCGTGGCACTGATCAGCGATCCAGTCGAGGTCGATGCCGGCGTGGTCGAGCAGAAGCTCGGCGTTGAGGACGTCGCGTTCGGCGACCGCGAGAGCCTAGGCGGCGGCGCGCAACGCGGCCTCGCGGTTTTTCGGGATGGTGCGGCCGTGCCAGCGCCCGAGCGCCACCAGGAGTTCGGGCAAACCCGAGACCGCCGGCAGGCCCAAGAGCAGCGAGCCGATGTTGACGCCCAGATGGCCGGCGAGCGCGGGCGTGTCGTCGCGGGAGGACAATGCCGGCCCCGTCGCAGCTTCCGATGGTGGAAGCCTAGCCGAGGGCGCGCGCCCCCGCCAGCCGGCGCCGGGTCGCCTACCGCGTCTCGGTCACCTTCCGGAGGTGGCGGGGGGCGTCGGGGGAGAGGCCGCGGCGGCGGCTGAGCGCTTCGGCGGCGAGGTAGAACGGCACGATGTCGACCAGCGGCTGCAGCACCGGCGCCGGCGCGGGCGGGGCGCGAAGGTGCAGGCCGCAGCCGGCATCGACGGCACCCAGGACGTGGAGCCGGCGGGTGAGCGCCGCGAGCTCGCCGGCGGTGGCGCGATGCACGGCGGCGGGCACGTCGGGGCCGGCGCAGAGGAGGAGCGGCTGGACGGCGTCGAGCAAGGCCTTGGGGCCGTGCATGATCTCGGCACCGCTCACCGCCTCGGCGTGGACGCGGCAGGTCTCCTTGAGCTTCAAGGCCGCCTCGCGCGCAGTGGCGTGGGCGAGGCCGCGGCCGACGACGAAGAGCGAGCCGGCGTCTTCGAGCGCGTCCACGAGCGGGTGCCAGTCCGCGGCCGCGCCGGCGGCGAGCGCCGTGGGCAGCGCGGGCAAGGCGCGGGCGAGGTCGTCGTCGCCCGCCCAGGCGGCGACCAGCCGCGCCACCTGCAAAAGCGTGAGCACGTAGGACTTGGTGGCGGCGACGGCGTGCTCGGGGCCGGCGTCGGCGGCGACGACGCGCTCGGCGGCGTCGGCGAGCGGGCTTTGGGGCGCGTTCACCACCGCGACGGTGAGCGCGCCGCCCGCGCGCGCCGCGGTGACCGTCTGCACGAGGTCGGGGCTGCGCCCGCTCTGCGACAGCGCGAGCACCAGTCGCCCCTCGAAGCGCAGCGCGCGCGGCCCCAGGGTCACCAGGGACGGCGGCAGGCTGGCGCCGATCAGCCCCGTCTCGCGGGCGATCAGGCGCAGCGCGTAGTCGGCGGCGTGATCGGAGGTGCCGCGGGCGACCGTGACCACGCCCGTGGGCGCGAACGCCCGGATCTGGCCGGCGACGGCCGCGATCACCTCGCCCTGACCGGCGAGGGCGCGCGCGATCCGCCCCGGGATGGCCAGCGCCTCGGCCCGCATCGTCGACGTCATGGCGTCTCCTTCGCTTGCCGCGCCGGAGCGAGCATGCGGCGAGGTTGCCCGCCCGCGCAACGCGCCAGCGGCCGCGGCCGCGTCAGCCGCCGGCGTCGATGCGCTCCTCGCCGCCCTGGATGAGGCGGAAGACCGAGCCCTGGGGCTCGTCCATCTGGAGCATGGCGTCGTCGGGCAGGCCCCGATAGGCGCAGCGCAGGGCCCGGCCGAGCGCGCCGTGGGCGAAGGCGACGACGCGGGCGCCGGGCGCGAGATCGGCGAGCCAGGCCTCGGCGCGGGTGATGATGTCGCGCTGGGTCTCGCCGCCGCCGGGGGGCGCAACGGTCCAGCGATCCTTGATCCGCGCGCGCCAGAGCTCGGGGTCCATGGCCTCGATCTCGGCGGCGGTGAGCCCGTCCCAGCGCCCCCAGGTCATCTCCTTCAAGCGGTCGTCGAAACCGAGCGCGGTGGTGGCGACGCCCGCGACGTCGGCCGCGATGACGGCGGTCTGCCAGGCGCGCGCGAGCGGGCTCGTGACCCAGCGCCAGTGCGCGAGCTCGGCGCCGTAGCGCGCCGCCAACAGGGCGCCGACGCGCTCGGCCTGGCGCAGGCCTTCGAGCGTGAGCGGGGCGTCGCGGTGGCCGGACATCCGCCGCTCGCGGTTGTGCACGGTCTCGCCGTGGCGGACGAAGAGGATCTCGACGTCCGCCCGTGGCGGCGCGCGCTCAGGCAAATTGCTGCTTGATGCTCTCGAGCCCGGCCTCGTAGATGCCGGCGACGGCCATGGCCGCCTCGTGCTCGCTCGCGCCGTCGGCCTCGAAGTGGCTCGACCACTCGACCCGGGCGCCGGCGGCGTCCGGCAGGACCCGGAAGACCGCCTGATAGTTGCTGACCGGGAGGGGCGAGGAGATGATCTCGTAGGCGTAGGAGTGGTCGGTCAGCTCGTCGTGCTCGGCGACCTCGCGCTCGAGAAACTCGCCGCCGTCGTGGGTGCGGAGGTGGCGGTAGATCGCCGGCCCGTTACGCTCGACGTCGCAGGTCGCGATCGCCGGGTGCCACGCCTTGATCGCCCCGAAGTCGCCGACCCGACGCCAGACCTCATCGACCGGCGCCGGCACGACGACCTTGCGCTCCACTTCCACGGTCATCGCCACATCCTCCTTCCTGATCGCGGGCGACGGGCCCGCGTCGTCACATCACCGCCCCGATCTGCCAGGGGATGAAGGCGTGATCGCCCAGCCCCGAGGCCTCGCTCTTGGTGGGCTCGCCGGAGGCCACCCGGAGCACGAGGTCGAACAGCTGCCGACCCATCTCCTCGATCGAGACCCCTTCGTCCAACACCGCGCCGGCATTGATGTCCATGTCCTCGATCATGTGCGCGGACATGGGCGCGTTGGTGCCGCCCTGCGGCGCCAGCGCGGGGCGCGCGGCCCAAGGGCTCCCGCGGCGGGCCGCCGCGGCCGAGGGCGGCATCGCGCGGCGCATGGCGACGGCCTGATCGAGCCTCCGGCCCGCGCCGCCCACACCCTCAGGCGAGCCATGTGCCATCGGGCAGGCGCAGGCGCCGGGCCGGCCCGCCGTCGCGGCGGGAGAACTCCAAGATCGCGGTCTGATGGCCGATCGCCGGGTCGAGGGTGAGGCCCGCGAGCTGCTCCGCGGTCGGCAACGCCGACAGCGTCAAGCCGGTGATCTCGGCGAGCCCGGCGGGCTCCTGGCGGGCGCCGGCGCGGTCGTCGGGCCAGTGGTCGGGGCGCAGGGTGCCGGGAAAGCGGAAGAGGAACGGCACCTCCGGGTCGCTCACCACCTTCGCCACCTCGAGGTAGAGGCCGGGCGGCAGATCGGGCGGCTGCCACAGCCAGCAGGGGAACGGCAGCGCCTCCTCGGCGCGCACGCAGACGCCGAAGGGCGAGTTGCCGTCGCTCTTCCAGCGCGAGCGCTCCCACAGCCGGGTGCGGCGGAAGGTGGCGCGGCTCAACAGCGCCGGGTCCTCGACCCAGATGAGCTCCAGATAGGCGTTGTCGAAGACGTAGCAGAGATTGGCGGTGCCCTGACCCTCGTGGTGGCGCCGGAAGGTCGGCACCAGCCCGCCCGCCTCGAGCTTGGCGGCGGTCGCGGCGCCGCCGGGTTCGACGAAGACGAAGAAATGGTCGAGTTCCAGCTTCACCACCGCACACATCCAGTTCTGGCAGTTCTGGCAAGGGGTTTCGCCGCAGACGGCGCGATCCGGCCGCAACGGCACGCGTCATCGGCGTAACGCGCGCGCGGGCGCGAGGTGTCCGCGCGGCGGCGGCGTCCGCAACCTTTCGCACCTGCGGCGCCCTCTCTACCGTCACGGCTTCGGGTTCGGTAGGGGACGAGAGGATGACGCGCAGCCACGACAACCTCCGCATCGACGGCGGCCGGCTCTGGGCGAGCCTGATGGCGATGCACGCGATCGGCGCGACGGCCAAGGGCGGCAACAACCGCCAGACGCTGACCGCCCTCGACGCCGAGGGCCGCGCGCTGTTTCGGCGCTGGTGCGAAGAGCTCGGCTGCGCCGTCGCCCTCGACGACATGGGCAACCAGATCGCCCGGCGCCCCGGCGTCCGCGCCGAGCTGCCGCCGGTGGTCGTCGGCTCCCATCTCGACACCCAGCCCACCGGCGGCAAGTTCGACGGCGTCGCCGGCGTGCTCGCCGGGCTCGAGGTCCTGCGCACCCTCGACGAGCACGGCATCACCACCGACCACCCGATCGAGGTGGTGAACTGGACCAACGAGGAGGGCTGCCGCTTCGCGCCGTCGATGCTGGCCTCGGGCGTCTACGCCGGCGCCTTCGCCAAGGACTGGGCCCACGCCCGCACCGACGCCGACGGCGTCACCTTCGCCGACGCGCTCGAAGGCATCGGCGCCAAGGGCACCGAGCCCTGCGCGCCGCGGCCGATGAAGGCCTTTTTGGAGCTGCACATCGAGCAGGGCCCGATCCTCGAGGCCGAGGGGTACCCTATCGGCGTCGTCACCGGCGCGCAGGGGCTGCGCTGGCTCGACGTCACCATCACCGGCCGCGAGAGCCACGCCGGCACCACCCCGATGGACCGCCGCCAGGACCCGCTGGTCGCCGCCGCCGCGGTGGTGACGGCCGTGCGCCACCTGGCGCTGGCGCGCCCGCCCGCGGTCGCCACCGTCGGCGCGCTCCACGTCGCACCCGGCTCGCGCAACACCGTGCCGGGCGAGGTCCGCTTCACCCTCGATCTGCGCCACCCCGACGACGCCGTCCTCGCCACCCTCGCCGAGGACACCAAGCGGCTCGTCGCCGAGCACGCCGCCGGCCAGGGCTGCACCGCCGAGGTCACCGCGGTGGCCCATTCGGCGCCGGTGGTCTTCGACGCCCAAGTCGCCGCCACCGTCCGCCGCGCCGCCGCGGGCCTGGGCCTCGCGGCGCGCGACATCATCTCGGGTGCGGGCCACGACGCCTGCTACGTGGCGCGGGTGGCGCCGACGGCGATGGTCTTCATCCCTTGCCGGGACGGCCTCAGCCACAACGAGGCGGAGAGCGTCGAGCCCGACGAGGTCGAGGCCGGCGCCAACGTCCTCTTGCAGGCGGTCCTCGAGCTCGCCCGCGCCGACGGGTGACGCCCGCGGGCGCCTGCAGCCGCGGCGCCGGGCGCGGCTCAGCTCGTCTGCGCCAGCAGGGTGGCGTTGCCGCCGGCGGCGGTGGTGTCGATGCAGACCGCCCGCTCGTGGCAGTAGGCGGCGGGCGCGACGCGCGCGGTGACGAGGGGGCGGATCGCGCCCGGTCGCGCGGCGAGTGCGCGGCGCCAGGGCCCGGGCTCGCCGGTCCAGGCGACGACGTCCACGGCAAGCGCCGCCGCGGTCGCCGGCTCGACCCCGCCGTCGATCCCGCGCACCGGCAAGCCGGC
>JBKHCM010000154.1:0-6018 GCA_046541805.1 Alphaproteobacteria bacterium | reverse complement strand
GTCGCCACCGCCGAGGCCCAGCTCCGCCGGCTCCAAGAGGCCGCGCAGAACCGCCGCGAGGAGCGCGAGCGGCTCAGGCGCGAGCGCGAAGGGCTCGGCGGCGAGCTGCGCGCGGCGGCGGCGGACGGCCTCGACGAGCGGCTCGCCGCGGCGCGCGGCGAGCGCGCGTACTGGGCCGAGCGTGCGGCCGCGTTCACCGCGCAGGTGGAGGCGCTCGACGCCCTCGTCGCCGCGGTGGAGACGGCCGAGCGGACCGCCCGCGAGCGCTATACGGCGCCGGTGCTGGCGCGGGTGCGCCCGCTCGTGCGCGCGGTGCTGCCCGACGCCGAGCTGGCGCTCGCGCGCGACTTCGCACCCGCGGCCCTCAGCCGCGGCGAGCGTGTCGACGCCCTCGACCGGCTGAGCGGCGGCACCCGCGAGCAGCTCGCCATCCTCACCCGCCTCGGCTTCGCGACGCTGATGGCGGAGTGTGGGCGCGACATGCCGGTCGTTCTCGACGACGCCATCGTCTTCTCCGACGACCGCCGTATCGAGCGCATGTTCGACGCCCTGACGCTCGCCGGCGCGACCGTGCAGGTGCTGGTGCTCACCTGCCGCGAGCGCAGTTTCGAGCGCCTGGGCGGCCGCGCCCTGCGCTGTACGCCCTGGCCGGAGCGCTAGAACGCTTGCCGTTCACGCCGACCGAGCCACCCGCACAGCCCCACCCTGGGCATCGTGCTTGGGGGCGGCCGCTCGGGCCGGGAGGCACTCAAAACGGGAGCAGGATGTCGAGCACCTGCGAGCCGTAGCGCGGCTGCTGGACGTCGCTGATCTGGCCCTCGCCGCCGTACGCGACACGGAGCTCGGCGATCTGATCGTGCGGGATCGTGTTGGCGGCGCCGATGTCCTCGGGCCGGACGATGCCGGCGATGACGAGCTCGCGCTTTTCGAAGTTGACCCGGACCTCCTGGCGCCCCTGGATGACGAGATTGCCGTTGGGCAGGACCTGGACGATGACGGCGGCGACATTGAGCTCGATCTCCTCGTCGCGCGAGACGCTACCCTCGCCGCTGCCGGACATCGAGCTCGACAGGTCCACCGCCCGCTCCGGCTCGAAGCGGTCGGCGAGCGCGGTGTCGGCGACCTGCTCGGCGCCGAACAGCCCGCCCACGCCGAGATCCTCGCTGTTGTCACGCGAGCGCGTGGTGCCGTTGTTGAGGGTCGCCTCGTCCTGGATGGTGACATCGACGGTGAGGATGTCGCCGACCCGGCGCGCCCGCTGGTCCTTGAAGAAGCCGCGGGCACCGGTGCGCCAGAGCGAGTTCGACTGGGTCGGGCTCTCCACCTCGGGCGGCGGCATCGGCATCGAGACCGGCCGGTAGCCCTCCTCTTCCTGGGGATTGGCGATCGGCGACAGGTCCGGCGCCCGGCCGACGTTCGAGAGCCGGTCGGCGGCGTTGCAGCCGGCGAGCGCGAGCGCCGCCAGGGCGGCCACGGCGGGGGCGAGGCGTCGGCTCATCGGCGCGTCTCCACGTGCACCCGGCCGGCCGCGCGCACGCGCCCGGTCACGATGGTTCCGGATCGGTCGTTCTCGACCTCGACGGCCTCGTCCATGCCGGCGTCGCCGCGGGCGGTCCCGCTGGCCTCGAGATGCAGGCCGTCGGTGGCGAAGACGAGGGTCACGCGCTCGCCGCGGCGGACCAGCCGGTGCGCGCCGATCGCGTCACGGGCGACGGGCTGGCCGGCGATCAGGGCACGGAGCGCCTCCTGGCCGTCGAGCGTGTCGCGCGAGCGGACCCACTCGCCGCGCAGCCGGTTCGCGGTGAGCCAGCGGGTCTCGAAGTCCACCGCCGCCAACCGCCGCCCGGCCTCGAGGCGCCCTTTCGGCACCGGCACGCCGATGAGCCGATCGAACCGGCCGCGCAGCGCCAGCTCCAACGGCGCGCGCTCGCCGACGGTGATGGTGACCACCGCGACGAAGTCGTCGGCGGCGGTGGGATGGGTCTCGGCCACCGCGAACTCGGCCATGGCGGGATAGGGGTTGCCCAGGGGCAGGCGCGGCTTCTCGACGACGATGCGGACCTTCTCGACGCCGACCGCGCGCGCCAGCGGCGGGCCCAGCAGGTCCTGGGCCGCGGCGCGGTCGAACGCCTGACCGGGAGCGAGCTCGAGCGCCGCCGCCGGCGCGGCGAGCGTCCAGGCGGCGACGACGAGGCCCGAAAGAAGACGGGCGGGCCGTCTCATGGCTCACCTCAGCTGTGTGACCGTCGCCATCATCTCATCGCCGGCCTTGATCACTTTGGAGTTAAGATCGTAGGCGCGCTGGGCGGTGATGAGCGTGGTCATCTCGGTGACGGGATCGACGTTGGAGCTCTCGAGGAACGCCTGCAGCACCGAGCCGGTGCTCTCGCTGCCGGGCTCGTCGATCGTCGGCGGCCCGGAAGCCGTGGTCTCGAGCAGCATGTTGTTGCCGATGGCCTCGAGACCGACCGGGTTGACGAAGGTGGCGAGCTCGATGCGGCCGACCTCCTCGGTGTCGACCTCGCCCTGGAACTTCACCTCGACCACGCCCGCCTGGTTGATCGAGACCTCGACCGCCTCCTCGGGGATCTCGATGTTGGGCGCGAGCGGATAGCCGTCGGCGTTCACCAACAGGCCGTCGGGGCTGATCTGGAACTGGCCGCTGCGGGTATAGCCGCTCTCGCCGTTCGGCATGTCGATGACGAAGAAGCCCTCGCCCTGGATCGCCAGATCGAGGCGGTTCTCGGTGTTCTGCAGATCGCCCTGCTCGTGGACGCGATAGACCGCGGCGGGGCGGACGCCGAGGCCGATCTGCACGCCCGCCGGCACCATCGTGCCGACGTCGGAGGTCTGCGCGCCGATGCGCCGCTGGCTCTGGTAGAGCAGGTCCTGGAACTCCGGCCGGCGTCGCTTGAAGCCGGTGGTGGTCATGTTGGCGATGTTGTTGGAGATGGTCTCGACGTAGAGCTGCTGCGCCATCATCCCGGTCGCAGCGACGTTGAGCGCGCGCATGGCTCGCCTCCTCAGCCCCGCACGTCGAGCTGGCGCTCGACCGACTTGCGGGTCATCTCGTGTTGGGTCTCGATGAGCTTTTGGGTCTTTTGAAAGGCACGGGTCGTCTCCATCAGCCGGGTCATCGCCAGGATCGGCTGAACGTTGGAGGCCTCGAGCGCGCCCTGGTAGATCTCGGCGTCCGCGGCCACGCCCGGCGCCTCGTCGGTCTTGAAGAGCATCGCGCCCTCGCGCTCCAAACGCTCGGGCTCCTCGAAGCTGGCGCGGCGGAACTGACCGAGGACCTCGCCGTCGATCGAGAGCGTGCCGTCCTTGCCGACCTCGAGCCGCTCGACCCCGCCCGGCAACTCGATCGGCTGGTCGTTGACGTCGAGGACCGGATCGCCGTCGAAGGTGACGATCCGGTTCTGCTCATCGAGGCGGAATTGGCCGGCGCGGGTGTAGCGGATGCCGCGCTCGGTCTCGACCGCGAACATGCCGTCGCGGCCGATGGCGAAGTCCAAGGGGCTCTGCGTCATCCGGAGCTCGCCCTCGCTGAGGTCGGGCATGGGCGTGAGGTCCTGGACGAAGGCGATCTCGCGGCCGGGCTCGGCGCGGCTGAGCACCTGCTGGAAGGTGAGATCGTCGCCCAAAAAGCCCGTCGTGTTGGCGTTGGCGATGTTGTGCGCCAGCACCGAGAGGTGGTTCTGCAGCGCCAGCTGGCGGCTGAGGGCGACGTAGCCGGTATTCTCCATTCCGCGGTGCTCCGCTGGCGGTTCGCCACCGCCTCGGCAAACTTCGTGCCAGCGCCGTCCCGGCCCGGAACCCCGCCGTTCGGCCTCGCCCACAGGGCCTCGGCCCACCGGCGCCGAGCGGCAGGCTCTGCCGCGACCGGCACATCGCGCCCGGCCACAAGCTTCCGTTAACCTCGGCGGCGCATGGTCGCCGCGTTGGTCAAGAACCCGCAGTCCGAGGTGGCGACATGGCGAACGAAGCCACGCCGAAAACCAAGTCGAGGCTCGTGGTCGCCGCGGTCATCGCCACCGTCGTCGTCGGCGCCGGCGGCGCCGCCGGCGCCTGGGCGCTCAAGCTGGTCGGCGGCGACGAGCACGAAGCGGCGAGGCCGTCGAGCGGCGACGGCGACGCGCGCCGGGCGGCCGAAGGCGGCGGCGAGCGCGAGCCGGCGCGCGACCCGGCGGCCGAGCCGATCTTCGTCGATCTTCCCCCGCTCGTCGTGAACCTGGTGAGCGAGGGTGCCGGCACGCACTTTTTGAAGCTCGCGCTGGCCGTCGAGGTCGACGACCCGGACACCGCCGATCGCATCGAGGAGATGGCGCCGCGCATCGTCGACAGCTTTCAGCTCTATCTGAGGTCGCTGACGCCGGACGAGCTCAGCGGGCCCGGCGCGATGTTCCGCCTCAAAGAGGATCTCCACGTCCGCATCCACGAGGCCATCGCGCCGGCGGAGGTCCGCGACGTGCTCTTCAAGGAAATGCTGGTCCAATAGGCCGATGGGCGAGGACGGGGACGAGCGATGAGCGGACCGGACGACGACGCCGTCGACCAAGACGCCATGGCGGCCGAATGGGCGGCGATGGCCGGCGGCGACGACCACGGCGGCGACGGCGGCGACGAGGGCGGCGGCGACGAGGGCGACGACGCGCTCGCGGCCGGCTGGGCCCGCGCGATGGTCGAGGACGATGCGAGCTCGGACGCGACGGAGCCGGCCGACAGGCCGCAGGACCGCGTCCTCAACCAGGACGAGATCGACAGCCTCTTGGGCGTCGACGATCGCCCCAGCGCCGGCAGCCAGTCGGGGGTGCTGGCGCTCGCCAACACCAACAGCGTGGCCTACGAGCGGCTGCCGATGTTGGAGATCGTCTTCGACCGGCTGGTCCGCATCCTCACCACCAGCCTGCGCAATTTCACTTCTGAGAACGTCGACGTCGGCATCGAGAACATCGCGTCGTTGCGCTTCGGGGATTATCTGAACTCGGTGCCGCTGCCGGCGATGATCAGCGTCTTTCGCGCCACCGCCTGGGACAATTACGGCCTCGTCACCGTCGACAGCGCGATGATCTATTCGATCGTCGACGTCCTCCTAGGCGGCCGCCGCGGCACCGCGGCGATGCGCGTCGAGGGCCGACCCTATACCACCATCGAGCAGAACCTCGTCACCCGGCTGGTGAACGTCATTCTGCACGACTTCGGGGTCGCCTTCGCGCCGATCTCGGAGGTCGACTTCGCCTTCGAGCGGCTCGAGACCAATCCGCGATTTGCCGCCGTCGCCCGGCCCGGCAACGCCGCGGTGGTCTTCAAGCTGCGGGTCGACATGGAGGAGCGCGGTGGCGGCATCGAGGTGCTGTTGCCCTACGCCACCCTCGAGCCCGTCCGCGACCTCCTGCTCCAGGGCTTCATGGGCGAGCGCTTCGGCCGGGATTCGATCTGGGAAGGTCATCTCGCCCGCGAGATCATGGGCACCGACGTGGAGCTCGAGGCCGTCCTCGACGAACAGGTGGTCTCGCTGCGCGACGCCCTCAACTTCGAGGTCGGCACCGTGCTCCACCTCAACGCCGCCGCCGACAGCGAAATCCTCATGCGCAGCGGCCACGTGCCGATGTTCAAGGGCTATATCGGCCGCACCGGCGACAACCTCGCGGTGAGGGTCGACCGGCGCGCCCGCGACGAGGAGGAGAGCCATGGTTGACCGCCTGTTCGATCTCGTGGTCTGCGGCCTCTTGGTCGTGACCATCGCGCATCTGGCGCTGGTTCAGCGTCGCCTCAAGGCCTTTCGCGCCGAGCGCGATCGGCTCCAGGCGTTCGTCACCGCCCTCGACCTCACCGTCGAGCGCGCCGAGAGCGCCATCCGCCGCATGCGCCCCGTCACGACGGGCACCGGTCCCGCCGACGCCGCGCCCCCGGCCGGCCCCAAGGCCGTGCCCGAGCGCGCGCCCGAGGACCTGTTGAAGGCGGCCCGCGCCGCCGCGGGCGTGCCCCGCGCCGCCCGCGGCGTTGGCCGCCCCGCGG
>JBKHCM010000046.1:0-23701 GCA_046541805.1 Alphaproteobacteria bacterium | reverse complement strand
ATCATGACGTCGAGCAGGATGAGGTCGGGAGTGGTTTCGGCGACGATATCGAGGCATTCGCGCCCGTTGTAGGCGACCAGCACGTCCATGCCCTGGCGCTCGAGCTTGCGCTGGAGAAGCTTGATGTTGATGGGCTGGTCGTCGACGACCAGGATCGTGGGCTTGTGTTTTTTGCTCAATGCGCGTGGAGGGTTGCTGAAGACCTTTTGTGTTTCTAAGCGAACGATTCGGTGTTTTTAAAGCGTTTTCTGTAGAATGGATACGGCATTCGGGAAATGCGAAAACGAGCGATGGCGCGGATGTCGTGAAAATTCATGAATTTTTCATCTGAACGGAGCGGTCGTCGATGACGGCGGTCCGGCTGAGCAGATCGTGGCCCAATTGTTTGCGTTTGTTGAATAATGCCGCGAGGAGGGTGGCGATGAGCGCTACGGGGAAGAGGAAAAAGAGGCAGACGGTTTTGAGTCCGCCCCGGACGATTCCGGCGAGGATCGGCAGCGGACCGAGGGTGACGGTGCTGACGGAGCGGATCCGGCAAAAGCGTTTGCCTAGGGAGCTGCCGTTGAAGAAAGCTTCCCCGACGGCGAAGTAGATCCAGAAGACGAGCATCTGGAGTTCGCTGGCGAAGGTGAGGGCCTCGGCCAGACGGTGGCTGGGCTGGGGTGGGCTCTCGCCGTCGGCCGCGCCGCCGCCGCGCTCCCTTCGTGCCCGGCGAGGGCGCGGGCGAGGTCGGCGAGGGCCGCGCCCGGCCGGGCCGCACGATGAACGGAAGGCGAACGAACGTCGTCGGACATGGCCGCGAAGGGGCTCCGCTCGCGTGGGGAAACCGAGGCGTGCTGCCAATGTTCTTTATATGTTCCCTATCAGCTTGATGTCTGTCAAGCGCTTTGAACGAAGCGCGAACATCAAGCTCGGACGCGCCCCGGCCGGCCGCTGCGGCACCCGAACGCGCGGCGTCGTCAGCGCGGCGTTTCCATGACCAAGAGGAGCGTCGCCACGGCCGAGACCGCCTCGTAGCCGTGGGCCAGATCGGCGGCGTAGCGGTAGTAGTCGCCGGCGCCGAGCTCCTCGACGCCGCCGACGGGACCGACGCGCACGCGGCCGTCGCAGACCACGGCGTGCTCGATCGTCCCCGGCGGGTGCGGTGCGGCCTCGCGGCGCGAACCGGCCTGCAGATCCACGCGGTAGAGCTCGCGCCGGCTCGCCGGGGGGCAATCGGCCAGGAGCACCGCGGCGAAGGCCGCCCCCGCCGCCGCGATCGGCGTGCCCGCGCCGGCACGCACCAACTGGCGCGCCGGGCCGGCGGTCTCGAACAGGTAGCTGAACGGCACCTCGAGGGCGGTGGCGATGGCCCACAGCGTCTCGACGCTCGGATTACCCTTGCCGGCCTCGAGCTGGGAGAGCGTCGACTTGGCGAGCCCCGCCCGCTCGGCCAGCGCCGAGAGGCTGAGCCCCGCCCGCTGCCGCTCGCGGGCGACGGCCCGCGCGATCAGCGCCGTCGGGGTGACGGCTCCGTCTCGTTCGCTACACACGTCAGTCGTTCATCTTGACGAACACATCCATGTCGTTCACCTTATCGAACAACGTTCGACGCGCCAACGGAACGAGGTTGGTCATGACCCCTGCCGCGTCCGCCCTCCGGGCCGGCCTGCGCGACGTCGCGCCCCTGGCCGCGGGCGTGGCGGTCTACGGTCTCGCCTTCGGTGTGCTCGCCGCGCAGGCGGGCATGGGCGCGCTCGCGACCGGGGTCATGGGGGCCGCCGTCTTCGCCGGCTCGGCGCAGATCGTCGCCGTCGAGCGCCTCGTCGCCGGGGCCGGCGCGGCGGTGGCGCTGCTCGCCGGCCTCGCGCTCAACCTGCGGCTGCTCATGATCACCGCCTCGCTGCGCGACGAGCTCGCCGGCCGGCCGTGGTGGCAGATCGCCGTCGGCGTGCATCTGGCGACGGACGAAAACTGGGCGCTCATGCACGCCAGCCGCGCCCGGGGCCGACCCGCCGGCTACGCCTATCTCGTCGGCGCCGGCGCCGGTCTCCTGGTGGTCTGGGTCGGCGCCACCGCCGCCGGCGCGGGGCTGGCCCGCAGCCTGATCGAACCGCGCGCCCTCGGCTTGGACTTCGCCTTCGCCGCCGCCTTCATCGCGATCCTGCGCGGGCTCTGGCGCGGGAGGGCGGATCTGGCACCCTGGACGGTGGCGGTCGGCACCGCCGCGCTCGTCGCGGCGACGCCCGTCGAGCCGTCCTGGGCGCTCGGCGCGGGCCTCGCCGTCAGCACCTTCGCCCTGGCGACGCGGAGCCTGCCGCTCGCCATGCTCGCCGGCGTCGCGACGGTGGCGGTGCTACGCGCCGCGCTCTGACGCGGCCGCGGCGGCGGCGCGCCATTGCCGGCGCGGCATCCGGACCCAACCTCGTGGCCGAGCCCGGTCGCACGAAGCGGCCGCGCGCCAGCCGCATCGGAGGAGCCATGTTCATCGCCATGAACCGTTTTCGCGTGCGCCGCGGCCAGGAGGCGGCGTTCGAGCGCCTCTGGCTCGAGCGCGACAGCTACCTGAAGGAGGTGCCGGGATTCGTGGCCTTTCATCTCCTGCGCGGGCCCGAGCACGAGGACCACACGCTCTTCGCTTCGCACACGATCTGGGAGTCCCGGGCGGCCATGGAGGCTTGGACGCGCTCGGAGGCGTTCCGCGCCGCGCACGCCGGTGCCGGCGAGACCGGCGACCTCTACCTCGACCGACCGCAGTTCGAGGGCTTCGACGTCTTGCAGGAAGTGCGCTGACGATTGCCGCGACGGCGGCGCGCCGACAGTGCCGGCGGCATGCTTCGAACTGTTCCACTTAAATTCCGGAAATGGAACAGTTCTAATTTTAGCCTCGCGACTTTTTGTTGTTTGACCCCCAAAGGCGCCGCGGGTAAAGCGGACCTTATCGGTTCTGTTTCGCGGCCGCGGCGCCGCGCCACTGCTGGGGGAGACGATGACGCACCGAAGCCGCTGGACGCTCGCATTGCTGGGCACCGTCGCACCGCTCGCCACGCTGCCTGTGGGCGCGCAGGAGTTGAACCTCTACAGCTCGCGCCACTACGACACCGACGAGCGGCTCTACAGCCAGTTCGAGGAGGAGACCGGCATCACCGTCAACCGCATCGAAGGCAACGCCGACGAGCTCATCGCCCGCATCGAGGCCGAGGGCGAGAACAGCCCCGCCGACGTGCTGTTGACCGTCGATGCCGGCCGGCTCTGGCGCGCCGACGAGGCCGGGCTGTTCCAGCCCGTGGACTCCGAGATGCTGCAAGAGCGCATCCCCGCCGAGCTGCGCCACCCCGACGGCCACTGGTTCGGCTTCTCGACGCGGGCGCGGATCATCTTTTACGACAAGGACGAGATCGACCCCGAGCTCGTGCAGACTTACGAGGACTTGGCTCGGTCCGAGCTCGAGGACCAAGTCTGCATCCGCTCGAGCTCCAACATCTACAATCTCTCGCTGATGGCCTCGTTGATCGAGCATCTGGGGGCCGAGGCGGCGGAGGAATGGGCCGCCGGCGTGGTCGAGAACTTCGCGCGCGAGCCGCAGGGCGGCGACACCGACCAGATCCGTGCCGTCGCGACCGACGCCTGCGACGTCAGTCTGGGCAACCACTACTACTTCGCTCGATTGATGCGCTCCGACGACCCGGCCGACCAGGAGGTCGTCGAGCAGGTCGGCTGGGTGTTCCCGAACCAGGACGACCGCGGCACCCACATCAACATCTCCGGCGCCGGCGTCGTCGCCAACGCGCCCAACCGCGACGCGGCGGTCGCCTTCCTCGAATACCTGGCGAGCGACGAGGCCCAGCGCTGGCTCGCCGACGGCAACAACGAGTACGCCGTGGTCGACGGTGTGGAGCTGGACAACCCGGCGCACGCCGAGCTCGGTGACTTCGAGGCCGACGACCTCGACGTCTCGATCCTCGGCGAGAACCAGACGCAGGCGCAGATCCTCTTCGATCGCGCCGGCTGGCAGTAGCGCCGCGGTCGCCGCGAGGGGCACGCCCCTCGCGGCTTCCAGTGGGGAGGGCGAGCAACGCGATGGGTGACGGCCGACGCGATCGCAAACGCAGCGGTAAGGTGGCCACGACCGCGCTCGCCCGCCGGCGCGCGCGCCGCGCCGACAAGGTCGCGGTCATCGCGCTTTTGGCCGGGCTCGACCGCGGCGACGGCGACCGCGGCGCCCGCCGCCGCGGCTCGCGGCGCGACGACGGTCCTTGGTCGCGGCCTCGAGCGCCGCGGTCGGCCCATTGGGTCAGCGATCTCAAGTCGAGGGACCGGGCGCGCCTCGGCGCTCGGTCCGGCGGCGCGGCTCAGATCTGCAAGAGGAAGACCGCCGCGAGGACGCTGAGCAGGCCGGCGCCCGGATAGACGATCCAGGCGACGAGCGTGTCGGCGCGGATGCCGAAGTCGTAGGCGGTGACGCGCAGGCGGTGCGCGGCGTGCCAGACCGGCAGCAGCACGAAGCCGAAGAGCACGAGCTTGCCCAGCCAGTTCGACGCGAAGGCGTGCGCCGCCTCGTAGGAGGTCGCCTCGGGCAGGATCAGCCCGGTCGTGAGCAGGATGGCCGCCGGCAGCAAGAGTGCGGCGAACATGCCGCCGGCGGCGAAGGGCAGCCAGACCAGCGGCTTGTGGGAGGGGACCTTCGCGCTCATGGCAACAGCACCCAGACCAGCAGCAGCGTGACCACGGTCGCACCGGCGAAGGCGGCGTAGAGCACCTGCATCACCCGTGCGGCCGGCACCCGCTTGCCGTTCTTCATCCGCAGCGGCTTCATGCCCTGCGGTGCCAGCAGGAACCAGGTCACGGTGTGATAGAGCGCGAAGGCGAGGATCACGAGCTGCAGCACGAGGCCGAAGCCCGACTGCATCGCGCGGACGAACCCGTTGAACGCTTGCGGTCCCGACGCCAGGGCGCCGAGTCCCCAAACGAAGAGGATCGTGTAGAGCGCGATGAAGATGCAAGTGGACTCGCGCGCGATGTAGTCGAGGTAGAAGGGCCGGTTGAAGTGCGGATCGGTGATCCACCACTTGAACCGGTCGACCTCCTGGGGATAGGGCCGCCGCGCCATCACTTGCCTCCGCCGGGCAGCAAAAAGCGGGTGAAGTAGTCCACCGCACTGTCCATCTTGCCCTTCTGGATGGCGGTCGCCGGCTCGACGTGCTTGGGGCAGACGTCGGAGCAGGCGCCGACGAAGGAGCACTCCCAGACGCCGCCGTGGCCGGCGAAGACCTCGCGCCGCTCGTCCCAGCCGCCGTCACGGCTGTCGGCGTTGTAGCGGTACATCAAGGTCAGCGCCGCCGGCCCCATGAAGTCCTTCTCCAGGGCGTAGACCGGGCAGGCCGCGTAGCACAGAAGGCAGTTGATGCACATCGTGTGCTCTTTGATGTCGTCGAGCTGCACGGGCGTCTGCACGTAGGGGCCGTCCTCGACCGCGCGCTTCTGCTCGGGGATGATCCACGGGCGACCGCGCTGCAGCTTCTCCATGAAGTCGTCCTGGCAGATCACCAGGTCGCGCTCGATCGGGAAGTTGGCCAGGGGCTCGACGCGGATCTTCTCGCCGTAGTCGCGCACAAAGGCCTTGCAGGAGAGGGTGGGCTTGTTGTCCACCTGCATCCCGCAACTGCCGCAGACCGCCATGTGGCAGGACCAGCGGAAGGTGAGCGAGGGGTCGAGTTCGTCCTTGATGTAGGTGAGCGCGTCGAGGACCACCCACTCCTCGCGGCAGGGGACGGTGAAGGTCTCGAAATAGGGCGCGTCGTTGCGCTCGGGATCGTAGCGCAGGACCTCGATCTGGCGGTCTTGGACGGTCACTCGGCCGCCTCCACTTTCTCGGTCTTGGCGTCCGCGGCGCCGCCGTAGACCCGCTCACCGGGCTGGGACTTGGTGATCACGACGTCGAGATAGCCGATCTCGGGCGCCTGATCGCCGCGGTAGTGCGCCATCGAATGCTTCAAGAACTGGACGTCGTCGCGCGCGGTGTGGTCGAGCCGCTGGTGCGAGCCGCGGCTCTCGTGGCGCTGATAGGCCGAGTGCGCCAGCGATTCGGCCACCTCCAGCATGTTCTCGAGCTCGAGGATGCTCAGCAGGTCGGTGTTGAAGACCTTGGACTGGTCCTTGAGCGCGGTGCCGGGCAGGCGGTGGCGCAGGTCCGCCAGCGTCTCGCAGGTGCTGCGGATGCGGGCCTCGTCGCGGTAGATGCCGCAGCCCTCCTCCATCGCGTCGGCCATGGTCCGGCGTAGCTCGGCGGTGCTCTCCTTGCGCTCCTCGCGGGCGTAGATGTTCTCGATCTTGCGCGCGCAGTCCTCGGCCTGGGCGTCGATGCGGGCGGCGTTGTCGACCGGTGCCGCCTCGCGGGCGAATTCGGCGGCGTGCCTGCCGGCGCGGTCGCCGAAGACGAGGAGCTCGGTCAACGAGTTGGAGCCCAGCCGATTGGCGCCGTTGATGCTGACGGCGGCGCACTCGCCGGCGGCGAAGAGCCCCTCGATCGAGGTCCGCGCGTCGATGTCGGTGTGGATGCCGCCCATCATGTAGTGGACCACCGGGCGCACCGGCACCGGCACCTGCACCGGATCGGCGCGCATGTAGCTGGTGGCGAGATCGCGCACGAAGGGCAGGCGCTCGTTGATCTTGTCCTCGCCCAGATGGCGGAGATCGAGGTTCACCGCCTCGCCGTAGGGCGTGTCGATGGTGTTGCCCTTTTGCATCTCGTGCCAGAACGCTTGGCTGAGCCGGTCGCGGGGGCCGAGCTCCATCGCCTTCTTGCGCGGCGACGGCTCGGGCGGGCCGAGGCCGTAGTCCTGCAGATAGCGATAGCCGTGCTTGTTGGTGAGGTAGCCACCCTCGCCGCGGCAGCCCTCGGTCAACAGGATGCCGGTGCCGGGCAGGCCGGTCGGGTGGTACTGGACGAACTCCATGTCCTTCAAGGGCACGCCGGCGCGATAGGCCATCGCCATGCCGTCGCCGGTCTTGATCGCGCCGTTGGTGGTGAAGGGATAGACCCGGCCGGCACCGCCGCTCGCGACGATCACCGACTTGGCCTTGAAGACGTAGATCTCGCCGGTGCGGACCTCGATCGCCACCACCCCCGCGACCCGGCCGTCGTCGACCAGGAGGTCCGTCGAGAAGAACTCGTCGAAGCGCTTGATCGACGGGTACTTCAAGGAGGTCTGAAAGAGGGTGTGGAGGATGTGGAAGCCGCTCTTGTCGGCGGCGAACCAGGTGCGCTCGATCTTCATGCCGCCGAAGGGGCGGGTGTTGACCCCACCTTCCGGCGTGCGGCTCCAGGGGCAGCCCCAGTGCTCGAGGCGGGTGAGCTGCCTGGGTGCGTCCTCGACGAAGAGCTCGACGGCGTCCTGATCGCAGAGCCAGTCGCCGCCGGAGACGGTGTCGTCGAAATGGGCGTCCAGGCTGTCCTCGGCGCGGATGACCCCGGCCGCTCCACCTTCCGCCGCGACGGTATGGCTGCGCATCGGCAGCACCTTGGAGACCACGGCGACGTCGAGATCCGGGGCGATCTCGGCGACGGCGATGGCGGCGCGGAGACCGGCGCCGCCGGCGCCGATCACCGCGACATCGGTTTCGACGACCTGCAAGGGCGACCTCCCGATTCGTTCGATGAGCCGGAGGGTAGGCCCGCGCGACGGCCGTTCAATGCGCCATTCGGCCCGTTACCATCGGCCGCAATCAGCGCGTCGTCGCAGTCACCTTTTGGTAGAGGCCGCCGAAATAGGTCGTCTTCGACCAGGTGAAGCGGTCGGCGGCCCGCGCCATGTCGCGGATCTCCTGCTCCCAAAGCCCTTTGGCGAACGGCTCCAGGGTGTCGAAGACGAGGCTCATCAGCGGCTTGAGGGGGTGCCAGCCGGCCGGGCGGTGGTAGTCGACGAAGACGATCTTGCCGCCCGGCACCACGGCATCGAGGAGCGCGTCGACGACGCGTCGGCGGTGCGCCTCGGGGATCTCGTGGATCAAGAAGAAGCAGTTGACCGCGTCGAAGCGCGCGCGCGGGGTGTCGGCGGCATCGCGGTGCGCGAGGCGGGTGTGGGGGAACGGCGCGAGCTTGGGCCGGACGTTGCGGAGCTGGACCGGCGCGACGTCCGCCATCTCGAGATGGCCCTCGGGCCCGAGCGCCCGGGCGAGGCGCGGCGAGACGTCGCCGTAAGCGCAGGCCGGCTGCAGCACCCGCATGCCCGGGGCGAACTCGGCGATCGCGGCGTCGGAGAGGCGGCGGTAGTTGCCCCAAAGGATGGCGTTGGCGACGAACCGGTGGTCGAGCAGGCGGACCGAGCGCGGGTTCAGATACGCCCAGGCGTACACCTCGCGCAGATAGGGCGGGATGCGCGGCGGGCGCGGGTCGCGCACGGGGGGCGACGGCGCGCACACTGGTTCGGCCGACACATCGCCGACGAGGTCGGCCGCGGAAACTCGCTCCATCACGACATCCTTTTTTCGTCAATCCCGCGAGCGCCGGGCGGCCACCTCAGCCCCGGCGGTTCGTCCCGCGCGCTTCTTCTAGAGGTTCCCCGTCGTGCCGGTCCACGCCCGGTTCGCCCAAGAGCGTGGCGGCGCGGGCTTCGAACGCCGTCAGGATCTCGTTGAGGCGGTTGCCCAGCATCCGGCCGACGATGCCCTTCATATAGCGGGACTTGAAACCCAGATGCGCGTCGAGGTGAACGCGACAATTGGCATCATCGAGCGGTTCGAACCGCCAGTTGACCTCGAAATGCTTGAAGGTTCGGCTGTGCGAGACGACCCAGATGCGGTGCGGGCGCTCGAGATAGGTCTTGGAGGTGAAGCGCTCGCGGACGGGACCAAAGGCGAGCATCTGGTCGGTGGCGTAGTCGGCTTCGGCGTCGCGCTTGGTGCGCACCGCCTTCCAGCCGGGCAGGAACTCGGGATAGCGCTCGACGTTTTCGGCGATCTCGAACAGGGGCGCGCACGGATAGGCCAGATCCCGCTCGACCGCGTAGTGCAGAAAATCGGGATTATGCGCCGGGTCCTGGTGCGCCACGCTCGAAACTCCACGGTCGCTCACCCCTCCGCGGCGGTAATGAAGCACGCCCCGCCGGCCCTGGCCAGAGGGCGCGGGGGCCCGCCCCGGTTCAGTGCGCCGCGTCCCAGTTCGGCCCGTGCGCGACCTCGACCACCAGCGGCACCGACAGCGCGGCCGCCCCGGTCATCTCGGCGTGGAGCAGGTCTTCCGTCGCCGCGAGCTCGTCCTTGGGCACCTCGAAGACGAGCTCGTCGTGGACCTGCAACAGCATCCGCGCGCCGGCGCCCTCGCGCTCGAGCCGGCGGGCGACGCGCACCATCGCCCGCTTCATGACGTCGGCGGCGGAGCCCTGGATCGGCGCGTTGATGGCCTGGCGCTCGGCGTATGAGCGCCTGGCCACCACCTTGGTGTTGATCTCGGGGATGACGCAGCGCCGCCCGAAGAGCGTGTGCACCGCCCCGCTGGCGCGCGCCGCCTCCTTGGTCCGGTCCATGTACTGCTTGATGCCCGGATAGCGCTCGAAATAGCGCTCGATGAAGGCGCGCGCATCCGACTGCTCGATGCCGAGCCGCATCGCCAGCCCCCAGGCGCCGATGCCGTAGATGATGCCGTAGTTGATGGTCTTGGCGCGCCGCCGGAGCTCGCCCGAGACCTGGTCCACCGGCACCTCGAACATCTCAGAGGCGGTCACCCGGTGGATGTCGACGTCCTCGGAGAACGCCCGCTTCAGCGCCTCGATGTCGGCGATGTGGGCGAGGATGCGCAGCTCCACCTGGCTGTAGTCGGCGGAGACGAGCGTGTAGCCCGTCTCCGCGACGAAGGCGGTGCGGATCTTGCGGCCCTCGTCGGTGCGGATCGGGATGTTCTGCAGGTTGGGGTCCGTGGAGCTCAGCCGCCCGGTGGAGGTGGCCGCCATCATGAAGGAGGTATGGATGCGGCCCGTCGTCGGCTGGATGTCCTCGACCAGGGCCTCGGTGTAGGTCCGGGTCAGCTTCTGCAGCTGGCGCCAGTCGAGGACGACCTGGGGCAGGGGATGGCCCTGGGCGGCGAGCTGCTCCAGCACCTCCGCACCGGTGGCGTGGCCGCCGGACTTGGTCTTCTTGCCCGAGGCGAGGCCCTGCTCGTCGAACAGGATCTCGCCCAGCTGCTTGGGCGAGCCGAGGTTGAAGGGCCGCCCGGCGAGCCGGGTGGCCTCGTCCTCGAGCTGGGCCATGCGCTGGGTGAACTCAGCGGTGAGCCGCTTGAGGATGTGGGCGTCGACCAAGACGCCGGTGCGCTCCATCGCCGCGATGATCGGCACCAGCGGGCGCTCCAGCGTCTCGTAGACGGTGACCAGGTGCTCGGCGACGAGCCGCGGCTTGAGCCGGCGCCAGAGCCGGAGCGTCACCTCGGCGTCCTCGGCGGCGTAGGGCGCCGCCTTGTCCAAGGGCGCGCGGTCGAAGGTGATCTGGTCCTTGCCCTTGCCGCAGACGGCCTCGAAGGGCGTGGTCTCGTGCTCGAGGTGGCGGCGCGCCAGCTCGTCCATGCCGTGGCCGTGGGCCGCACCGTCGAGCACGTAGGAGAGCAGCATCGTGTCGTCGACCGGGGTCACCTCGACGCCGTAGCGCGCCAGCACGCCCAGATCGTACTTGCCGTTGTGCAGCACCTTGAGGATCGCCGTGTCGGCGAGGGCAGGGCGCAGCCGGGCGAGCGCGTCTTCGAGGTCCATCTGGCCGGCGACGAGCCCGCCGAACTCGTCCTTGTGCTGCAGCGGCAGATAGGCGCCGGTGCCGGGCTTGAAGGCGAGGCAGACGCCGACGAGCTCGGCGGCGGCGACGTTCAAGGCGGTGGTCTCGACGTCGAGGGCGAGCACGCCGGCGCGGTCGGCCTCGGCCAGGAACGAAGCGAGCGCCTCGCCGTCGCGCAGGATCACCACCTCCAGCTCGCCGCCGCCCGTCGCCGCGGCCTCGGCGCTCTCGCCCAGCTCCTGGTCGATCCGGCCCTGCAGCGTCTTGAAGTCGTTGGCCTTCAAGAACGCCTTGGCCTGGGCGACGTCGAAGGCCGGGCGGTGGAGATGGTCGAGGCCGTCGGGCAGCGGCACCTGGTCGTCGAGGCCCACCAGCCGCCAGGAAAGCCGCGCTTGCTCGGCGTGCTCGAGGAGGTTTTGGCGGCGCTTGGGCTGCTTGATGGTCGAGGCCCCGGCCAGCAGGTCCTCGAGCGAGCCGAACTGCTCGAGGAGCTGCGCCGCCGTCTTCGGCCCGATGCCCGGCACGCCCGGCACGTTGTCGGAACTGTCGCCCGCCAGCGCCAACAGATCGCGCAGCTTCTCCGGCCCGACGCCGTAGCGCGCGCGCACGGCCTCGGCGTCGATCTCGCGGTTCTTCATCGGATCCCACATCGCCACGCCCTGGGCGATGAGCTGCATGAGGTCCTTGTCGGAGGAGACGACGAGGACGTCGCGCCCCGCCTCGCGGGCGAGCCGGGCGTAGCTGGCGATCAGGTCGTCGGCCTCGAAGCCCTCGGTCTCGATCCGCGGCAGGCCGAAGGCGTCCACCGCCTCGCGCACGATCGCCATCTGCGGGATCAGCTCCGCCGGCGCCGCCTCGCGCTGCGCCTTGTAGTCGGCGTACATCGCGTTGCGGAAGCTCTCTCCCGAGTGGTCGAAGACGACGAGGATGTCGTCGTCCGGGCGGTCCTGCATCAGCCGCCACAGCATGTTGCAGAAGCCGTAGACGGCGTTGATCGGCGTGCCGTCGGGCCGGGTCATCGGCGGCAGGGCGAAGAAGGCCCGGAAGATGTAGCCGGACCCGTCGACGAGAAGGAGGCGGCGCTGCTCGGTCATGGCGGCTATGTAGCGCCGGCGGGCGCTGTGGGCCAACCACGGGCGTGCGCGCCCGCGGTCTTCCAAGCCGGGCGACCTCGGATATCCCCCGAGATCCGAGCGAGGTGAGCGGCCTGTCCCTCCACCGCGGCCGTCTGTCGGCTACTCGCGCTCCAAGCTCTTGGACCGCATGCTCGCGGCGCGGGCGGGAGGCCAGCGCGCGCCGTCGACGGCCACCAGCGGGCGTCGGCGCGGCGCCATCAAGCGGGCCGAGAGCGCCGGGCTCACGGTCATATCGAGCGCCGCGCCGGCGCGGACGAGCAGGCCCAAAGGCGGCCAGTCGGCGGTCATGACGGCGGCGGGGTCACGTCCCCGGGGATGGTGTAGCTGGCGGCCGCGCCGAAACCGGCGAAGGTCCAGATGGCTCGGGTGATGTTGCGGACGGTGCGGCCGGCGAAGCTGTCGGCGTGCCGGCTCGCCGAGAAGCGCGGCACCTTGGCGACGACGTCGGCGCAGATCGCCCGCGTCGTCCGGCTCGCCACGGCGCACCGGAGCCGGTCGCCGCGGCACCGAGATGGCCGGCGGCGGGGGAGGGCGTTGATCAGGCGCCTCGGGAGGCGAGCGCCAGCGGCCGCGGCAGGCGGCGTCACGAGCGCCACGCGAAGCGCTGAGCTTCGCCGAAACCGGGTTTCATCGCTGGGTCCGATGCGCGGCGCGGCCGACGGGGCGCCGGCGCCGGTCGCGCCGGACCCGAGATGACGTCACGGGCGCGCCTTGAAACCTGCCAGGGGAGTGTGCCCAGCGATCCTGGACGGCGATCCCCGCCGCCGCCCGCGGCGATTTGGCAGCGGTGGGGACGGCGAGGCGGCGCGAGCCGTTCGGCTTGCGATGACGCTTTACGGATCGAGATGAGGGATAAGGGGCGCGCCTTCGTCCGACGCTCGGCGAGGGCGTCGCGGCGTCGAGGCGCTTAGGAATGTGGAGCTAGGTGGAAGATCCGCTGAGAAGGGGCGACGCGCTCGGTTCGGAGGCTCCGCCGGCGGGTGCTCTCGACCCGCACCCGAGCGCGTCTCGTCCCTTCAACCCTTGCGGGAAGTCGTCGTCGGCCGCGGCGCCAGGGTCGGCTCGCGGCGGCGCAGCTGCCGGCCGAGACCCTGCAACCAGCCGCCGAGATCCACCCGGCGCGCCTTGGTCGCGGCGGCGGCGGCGGCGGCCGTCGGAGTCCGCGCCTTTTCGTAGGCCAGACGGCGGAGCCGGAGGTCTTCGTTGCTGTAGCTCAGGTGCATCATCGCAGGTTCCTTTCCACGCCCGTTGCCACGCGAGGGGGGACCCGTCATCCCCTCACGCCGTCGTTGATATGCGCCTTCGCTAATGATGTTTCCAACGAATGGTTCTTGTTGATCCCATCGGAATCTGAAATGGAATAGCCATGCTCGACCCGGACCTGCTGCGCACCTTCACCGCGATCGTCGACACCGGCGGATTCACGGCCGCTGCGGAAGCGATTCACAAGACGCAGTCGGCCGTCAGCCTGCAGATGCGTAAGCTCGAGGAGGCGGTGGGTCGACCATTGTTCGAGAAATCCGGCCGCGGCGTGAAGCTCACCGCCGACGGCGAGCGCCTGCTGCCGCACGCCCGCCGTATCCTCGCCGCCGAGCGCGAGGCGTTGGCGGCCTTCGCCGAGCCCGACGCCGAGGGCCGCGTCGTCATCGGCGCGCCCGACGACTACGCCACCCACGTCATCCCCCGCGTTCTGCCGCGCTTTCGCGAGTCCTACCCGAAAATCGAGGTGGAACTGGTCGCGGGCCCGAGCGGCGAGCTCACCCGCCGGGTCGAGGCCGGCGAGCTCGACCTCGCGCTGGTGACCGAGCCGGCCGATCGGCGCCCCCGCGGCGGCGCCATCCTGTTGCAGCGCGAGCTCGCGGTCTGGATCACCTCGGCCAAGCACCAGGCCCACGAGGAGGACCCGCTGCCGCTGGCGCTCCACGCCGATCCCTGCCCGCACCGCCGCGCCGCCCTCGAGGCCCTCGACGGGATCGGGCGGCGCTACCGCTTCGCCTACACCAGCGTCAGCAGCACCGGCATCGCCGCCGCGGTGCGCGAGGGGCTCGCCGTCGGCGTCGTCTCCGCCTCCAACGCCGGCGAGGACCACCGCCTGTTGAGCCCCGACGACGGCTTTCCGGTGCTGCCCGCCTTTTCGATCGTCCTCAGGCGCCGGCCCGGCCGCAAGGGCCGCGACCGCCTCGACCGCCTGCAGGCGCATCTGGTCGAGGCGTTCAAGACGCCCCTTGCGGTGGTCGCCTGACCGGCGGTGGTCAGCCCATCGCCGCGCGCATCGTCTCCGCCGCCTTCCAGCCGGTCAGGAGCGCGGGCGCGTTGGTCTTGGCGGCGGTGGTCTCGGGCATGAGCGAGGCGTCGGCAGGGCGCAGCCCGTCGACCCCGTGCACCTCGAGCTCGGCGCCACCACCGCCGCGGCGTCGCTGTCCATGCGGCAGGTGACGCCGGGGGGGGGGGGGTCACCGCCGGTGCGGTGCCGAGCGCGGCGCCCGCGGCCATGGCGCGGCGCACCACGTCGCAGCGTGTGAGCCGGCCCGGGCGATAGGCGTGCCGGAGTTGGACGCGCGACGTCGACGGCATGGCGTTCCCTCCGCGATCGCCCGCGGCGCCACGGCCCGTGCGGCGACACCGATCGCCGGCCCGGCTCAGCCGCCGCCGGCTGCGGCGCGGCGCTCGCGATGAAAGCTGTAGAGTCCGGTCGCGACCACGAGCGCGCTGCCCACGAGCGTCAAGGCGTCGGGGACCTCGCCGAAGACGACGGCGCCGAGCAAGAGCGCCCAGATGAGCACGGTGTAGCGAAAGGGCGAGACGAAGCCGATGTCGCCCACCCGCATCGTCATCACGCCGAACAGATAGCCGACGACGAGACACCCCGCGGCGGCGGCGAGCACCACGACGTCGTCGACCGTGAGCGGCACCCAGGCGCCGACGAGCGAGACCAGCGCGCCGAGGACGGTGATCGCCACCGCCGTCGCCAACGCCACGAAGACCGACGGCACGTCTGCGGCGAAGCGGCGGGTCACGAGATCGCGCACGACCAGAAAGCCGACCGCGGCGAGGGCAAAGAGCGCGTAGGCGTTGAAGCCGGCGCCAACGGGCCGCACGATCACCAAGACGCCGACGAAGCCGACGAGGATCGCGGTGTAGCGCCGCCAGCCGACGCGCTCGCCGAGCACGAGGGCGCCGGCAAGGGTGACGGCCAGCGGCATCACCAACAGGATGGCCGTGGCGTTGGCGATCGGCATGTGGAAGAGCGCGTTCAAAAAGCACGCGGTCGCGCCCACCTCGGCCGCCATCCGCACCGCGAGCCGCCACCGCTCGGTGCCGGCGACGCGGTAGGTGAGCACGCCCCGGGCGCCGGCGAGCGCGCCCAATAGCGCGGTCGCCACCAGCCCCCGCACGAAGATCGCCTGAAACAGCGGCACCTCGCCGGCGAGGCTTTTCATCAGCGTGTCGTTGAGGACGAAGCCCCCCATGCTGACCATCATGAAGAGCGCGCCCTTGACGTTGTCCGCGGCGGCGGCACCGGGCGCCGGAGGCGGCCGCGTGCGTTGCCGGCTGGAGGCGGCGCCGATGTGCCGACGCGGCCGCGCGCTCACGTCGGCCGGGTGAGAACCAGCTCCACGCGGCGGTTGGCGGCGCGGCCGGCGCTGGTGTCGTTCGAGGCCCGCGGCTCGCTCTCCCCGCGCCCGAGCGTCGTCAGCCGAGCGCCGCCGACACCCATGGCGACGAGCTCGTCGCCGACCGCCTCGGCCCGCCGCTCGGAGAGCGTCTGGTTGTAGTTCTCGGTGCCGGTACTGTCGGTGTGGCCGATCACCGTCACCTCCGTGTCGGGATGCCGGTTCAGCACGTCGGCGACCTTGGCGAGGGTGTCGCGGAAACCGGGCTGGATGGCGGCGCTGTCGACCTCGAACTGGACGTCCTGATCGAGCGTCAACAAAAGGACGTCGCGCCGCAGCTGCTCGATCTCGACGTCGTTGCGCGCGCGCTCGGCGGCGAGCTCCTGTTCGAAGTCCTGGCGCTGGCGGTCCATGGCGTAGCCGGCGCCGCCGCCCAGCGTCGCGCCGACGGCGGCGCCGATGGCCGTGTTCTCGCTGCGCCGGCCTTCGGCGCTCAGCACGTTGCCGAGGACGCCGCCGACGACGGCGCCGGTGGCGGCGCCCAAGCCCGTGCCGCGGCCGGGCTGGCCGGGTTGCTCGGGTTGGCCCTGGGCACAACCGACCAGCGTGAGAAGGGCAAAAAGCACAACGGTTGAGCGTTTGACGGGACGAGCCACCATGAAAACCTCGACATCGACGACACACCGCCCATCCCTCTAGGCCTTGGCGGGGGTCGGGTGAAGAGTCGATCGGTCCGGCGCCGCGGGGCTGCCGGCGACGACCGTTGCGTCGCCGGCGTCGCGTCGCGGGTCAGCCGGCGGCCATCTCGTCGTAAATGGCGAGCGCGTGGCTCCCGTAGACCCGGGCCGGGCCGCCGCCCATCTCGACCGCCACGGTGATCGCGCTGGCGAACTCCTCGCGCGTGCAGCCGAGCTTGAGGAGCGCGCGGGTGTGGAACAAGAGGCAGCCCTCGCACTGGATGCAGCAGGCGATGCCGAGCGCGATCAGCTCCTTGGTCTTGTGATCGAGCGCGCCCGCGTCGTTGACGCTGCGCACCAGCCCGCCGAAAGCTTGGCTGACCTCGGGCGTGGCCTTGCTCAGCGCCTTGGTCTCGGCGTGAAGCTGCTTCTCTTTTTCCAGATAATCGGTCATCGGACACTCCGGTTGAGCCTGGACCAGCGGGGTTTACGCCGGCCGGCGGTGCGGTTGAAGTGGGCCATCGGATGCAAAGACGGGCATGCGCCCGTGGTTGCGTCGCCGAAAGGTGGGGCGTGCGATGGCAGCCATGCGCCAGCGCCGGGCCCTCCCCCGGCGCTGGTGCCTCACCGGCGGGCCGTCAGCGCCTGTCGCGCCCGCCGGATCAACCCCCCCAGAGGGTTGCCGGCTTGGCGCGGGGCCGTGGTCTGAGGCGCGCGACCGGGCCGTGGCGCGGCATGGCGTGCTCGACGAGGTACTGCAGATCGTCGATGAACGCGTTGGGGTCACCCTCGATGGCGTCGGGCTTCAACGCCGTGCCGATCCGCACGCGGTAGTGGTACTGCCGCTTGTTCAAGAACTCGCGGAAGAGGGTGACGTCGCGCAGCTCGTTGGAGAGCTGCGAGAAGGTGTAGAAGAGCGCGGAATTCCGGCCGCTGATCGACATCGGCACGATCGGGGCGGCGAAGCGGCGGGCGAGGTTGACGATCGTCGACTGCCAGGGGCGCTCGCGGACCCCGGTCCAGCTCAGATAGGCGAGCCGACCGGCCGGAAAGAGGACGACGCAGCGGCCCTGCTTCAAGGCGCGGGCGGCGGCGGCGAGCGTCTCGCGCGCCGAGGCGTGGCTCTTCTTGTCCGCGCTCCACTCGACCGGGATGATCATCTCCTCGAGCTTCGGCGCCACGCGCAGCGCGTCCTTGTTGGCGAAGAAGCAAAGGTCGCGGCGGATCGCCTTGATCGCCTCCCAGACGACGAAGCCGTCGGTGATGCCGGTCGGGTGGTTCGGCGCGACCAGCACCGGCCCGTCCGCCGGCACGTGCGCGACCCCGTCGGCGCGGACGTCGAGCGCGAGCGTGCGGCTCACGAACTCGAAGATCTCGCGCGCGCTCTTGCCGTGGACGATCTCGGCGAGCTCGATCGCGTCCCGGTAGTGCAGGAGCGGATAGAGCATGCCGCGCATGAAGGTGCGGCCGACGACGTTGCCGAAGAGCCCGGGGGCCCGCTCCTCGATCAGATCGTCGACGATGCTGCGGACCTCGCTGGCTGTCGTCATGACGTCGTCACCTGTCCCCGCCGCGCCTTCCACCTCGCGTGGCGGCCCGCTTAGCCCCAAAGCCGGGCAGAGGGCAACCGAAACCGAGCGGCCCCGCAGCATGCCCGTCATTCGCCCGCGCGCCGGGGCCGCGGGCTTAGGCCGCGTCGGCCTCGAACTGCAGCGCCGCGAGCCGGGCGTAGAGCCCGCCGCGGGCGATGAGCTGGTCGTGGGTACCGCTGGCGACCAGGCGGCCCTCGTCGAGCACGCAGATGCGATCCGCCTTCAAGACGGTGGCGAGGCGATGGGCGATGAGCAGGCAGGTGCGCCCGCGGGCGAGGCGGTCGATCGCCTGCTGCACGAGCCGCTCGCTCTCGGCGTCGAGCGAGCTCGTCGCCTCGTCGAGGAGCAGCACGCGCGGATCGCGCAACAGCGCCCGGGCGATCGCAACCCGCTGGCGCTGACCGCCCGACAGACGCACGCCCTTCTCACCGAGAAAGGTGTGAAAGCCGTCCGGCAGGCGCTCGATGAACTCGCTGGCATGGGCGGCGTCGGCGGCGGCCTTGACCTCGGCGTCCGAGGCGTCGGGCCGGGCGTAGCGGATGTTCTCCAGCGCGTTCTGCGAGAAGATCACCGGCTCTTGCGGCACGAAGCCGATGAGCCCGCGATAGGTCGCCGGCTCGAACGCGCGCACGTCGACGCCGTCGAGGCGGACGCGGCCCTCCTCGGCGTCGTAGAAGCGCATCAGCAGTTGAAAGACGGTGCTCTTGCCCGCTCCGGAGGGACCGACGAGCGCGACCGTCTCGCCCGGCGCCACCTCGAGATCGAAGCCGTCGAGGACGGCGAAGTCCGGCTGCGAGGGATAGGCGAAGCGCACGCCCTCGAGCGTCACCCGCCCCCGCACCGCGGCCGGCACCAGGGCCGGTGCCGCCGGCGCCGCGATGTCGGCGGGCATGTCGAGCAGGTCGAACAGCCGCTCGGTGGCGCCCGCCGCGCGCTGCAGGTCGCCGAAGATCTCCGAGAGCCCGCCGGCGGCGGTCGCGACGATGGTGGCGTAGAAGACGAAGGCCGAGAGCTCGCCCGCGGTCAGCCGCCCGGCGAGCACATCGTGGCCGCCCAGATAGAGGACGACGACGATGGCGCCGAAGACCAGCGTGATGACCGAGGCGCCGAGGACGGCGCGGGCGTGGATGTAGCCGGCGGCGGCGTCGAAGGCGGCCTCGGCGGCCGCGGCGAAGCGGTGGCTCTCGCGCGCCTCCTGGGCGCAGCCCTGGACCGTGCGGACCGCGTTCAGGCTCTCCTCGGCGTGCCCGGAGACGTCGGCGATGCGGTCCTGGGCGCGGCGCGAGCGCCGGCGCACGCGGCGGCCGATGACGATCAGCGGCACGACGACCAGCGGCACGACGAGCAGCACGTAGGCGGTGAGCCGCGGCTGGGTCGTGATCAACAGGCCGAGGCCGCCCACCAGCATGATCGCGTTTCTCAGCGCCTGGCTCACGCTCGCGCTGATCACCGTCTGGATGACGCTGGTGTCGGTGGTCAGCCGCGAGATGACCTCCCCCGTGCGCGTCACCTCGAAGAAGCCGGGCGAAAGCCGCACGACGTGGTCGTAGACGTCGCGCCGCAGGTCGGTGACGACGCGCTCGCCCAGGAGCGTGACGAAGTACGAGCGGGCGAAGGTGGCGGCCGCCATCACCAGGATGATGATCATCATGGCGTAGAGCGCGTGGTCGAGCGCCGCCGGATCGCCGGTCGCGAAGCCGCCGTCGATGAGGTGGCGCAGCCCGATGCCGATCGACAGCACGCTCGCCGCCGCCAGGACCAGGCCGACCAGTGCCGCCGCCAGCCAGCGCCGGTACGGTGCGAGATAGACGGCCAAGCGACGCAGATGGCGTAGGTTGCGGGAGCGTCCACGCTCGCTGGCGGCGCACTCGAGCTGGGCTTGGGCTTTTTCCATGCTCTCGCCTGATAAGTGTCACCCGATGACCGCAGCGCGATGCCAGAGCCGCCCTTGTCGAGCAAGGGGGATGAGGCTATACACCGCGCTTCGCGCCAGGAGGACTCCCGTGAAGAAGGACATTCATCCGAGTTACCACGAGATCACCGTGGTGATGACGGACGGCTCGACCTTCCAGACCCGTTCCACCTACGGCGAGCCGGGGGCGAGCTTGACCCTCGATATCGATTCGCGCTCGCATCCGGCGTGGACCGGCGGGTCGATGCAGGTGAGCCAGCGCGGTCAGGTCGACAAGTTCAACAAGAAGTTCGCCAACTTCCGGCGGAAGAAGGGCTGAGGGCGATGAAGGTCCGCAACTCGCTCAAGAGCGCCAAGACGCGCCACAAGGACTGCCGGGTGATCCGGCGCAAGGGCCGGGTCTACGTCATCAACAAGACGAACCCGCGCTTCAAGGCGCGCCAGGGCTGACCCCGCGGGCCACCCGGCGGCCGGCGACGACGGCGGAGCGGCGATGACCGCGCTGCGCCTGCATCACTTCCCGATCTGCCCGTACTCGCGCAAGCTCCGGCTCGTGCTCGCGGAAAAGCAGCTCGACGTGACGCTCGAGCCGCACGAGCCGTGGCGGCGCGACGAGCGCTTGATGTCCTTGAGTTCCTGGGGCGAGGTGCCGGTCCTCGAGGTCGACGGCCACGCCCTCAGCGAGAGTCTGGCCATCGCCGAATTCCTCGAGGAGCGCTTCGCCGAGGTCAAGCTCGGCGGCAAGGATATCTGGGAACGCGCCGAGATCCGGCGCCTGGCGCTCCATTTCGACACCAAGTTCGCGCGCGAGGTCACCGATCTGCTCTGGCGTCAGAAGCTGATCTACCGCCTCAAGCGCTCGGGCACGCTCAACACCGCGGCGCTGCGCGCCGGACAGGAGAACATCCGCGCGCATTTGGACTATGTCGGCTGGCTGGCCTCGGAGCGGAACTGGCTCGCGGGCGACCATCTGAGCCTTGCCGACCTCACCGCCGCGGCGCATCTCTCCGTCCTCGACTATCTCGGCGACGTGCCGTGGGAGACCAACGCCGACGCCAAGGAGTGGTATGCCCGCATCAAGTCGCGGCCCAGCTTCCGCGGCCTCCTCGGTGACAAGATCCCGCAGCAGGCCCCGGCCGACCACTACGCCGACCTCGACTTCTGAGCTCCGCCGCGGGCTTGAGGCGCGGGCGCACGCGCTCGGCTTCGACGATCTGCGCATCGCTGCCGCCGCGGTGCCCGGCGACCGCCAACAGGGCCTCGCCCGCGCGCTCGCCCAGGGCCGCCACGGCACGATGACCTGGCTCGCCGACAGCTTCGCCCGCCGGCGCACGCCCGCGGCGATGTGGCCCGCCGCCCGCACCGCGATCCTCCTGGGCGTCAACTACGCCCCGGAGGAGGACCCGCTGGCGGTGCTGGAGCGGCGCGACCGCGCCGGCATCTCCGTCTACGCCCGCGGCGACGACTACCACGACGTGATCAAGGGGCGGCTCAAGCATCTGGCCCAGTGGCTCGCCGCCCGCGCCGGCGGTGACGTCAAGGTCTTCGTCGACACCGCACCGGTGATGGAAAAGCCGCTCGCCGAGCAGGCCGGGCTCGGCTGGCAGGGCAAGCACACCAATCTGGTGAGCCGGCGCTTCGGCAGCTGGCTCTTTTTGGGCTGCATCCTGACCGACCTGGCGCTCGAGCCCGATCCGCCCGAGCGCGATCGGTGCGGGTCGTGTCGGCGCTGTCTCGACATCTGCCCGACGGACGCCTTTCCCGCCCCCTACCAGCTCGAGGCGCGGCGCTGCATCTCGTACCTTACGATCGAGCACGCCGGGCCGATCCCCCACGGCCTGCGTCGGGCGATGGGCAACCGTGTCTTCGGTTGCGACGACTGCCTCGCGGTCTGCCCGTGGAACAAGTTCGCCCACAAGGGGCGCGAGGTCCGGCTCGCCGCCCGCGACGAGCTGAACGCCCCGAGGCTGGCGGAGCTCGCCGCCCTCGACGACGCCGGCTTTCGCACCCTCTTCCGCAAGTCGCCGGTCAAGCGCATCGGCCGCGCGCGCTTTCTGCGCAACGTCCTGATCGCCATCGGCAACAGCGGCACGCCCGCCCTCGCGGCCGCCGCACGCCCGCATCTGGACGCCGCCGAGCCCGTCGTGCGCGGTGCCGCGATCTGGGCGCTCGGCGAGCTCTTGGCCGGTGACGAACTGGCCGCGCTGGCGGCCCGGCGTCTGCCCGCCGAAGGCGACGCCGGGGTTCGGCGCGAATGGCGGCTCGCCGGCCGCGCCGGACGCGCGCCTTGACCCGAAAGGAGTGCCTCGTGCCCACACTCTTGTGCTTCGGCTTCGGCTATTCCGCGTCCACGCTCGCCCGCCGCCTCCTGGCGCGGGGCTGGACCGTGCGCGGCACCTCGCGCGAGCCGGCCAAGCGCGCCCTCGACGGCGTCGCGCTCTACCGCTTTGACCGCGCCACGCCGCTGCCGGACGACGCGCTCGCGGGGGTCACCCACGTGCTGACCTCGATCGCCCCCGACGAGGCCGGCGATCCCGTCCTCGCGGTCGAAGGGGCGCGGCTGCGCGCGCTCCGCGAGCTCCGCTGGGCGGGCTATCTCGGCACCACCGCGGTCTACGGCGACCGCGACGGCGCATGGGTGGACGAGACCGCGGCGCTCGCGCCGACGAGCGCGCGTGGCCGGCGCCGGGTCGAGGCCGAGCGGGCCTGGCTCGACAGCGGCCTGCCGGCGCACGTCTTTCGCCTCGCCGGCATCTACGGTCCGGGCCGCAGCGCGGTCGACCAGCTCCGCGCCGGCACCGCCCGCCGCATCGTCAAGCCGGGGCAGGTGTTCTCGCGCATCCACGTCGAGGACATCGCGACCGTGCTCGAGGCCTCGATCGCCCGGCCGAACCCCGGCCGGGTCTACAACGTCTGCGACGACGAGCCGGCGCCGCCGCAGGACGTGGTCGCCTACGCCGCCCGGCGGCTGGGCCTGCCGGTGCCGCCCGATCTCGACTTCGCGACGGCCGACCTCTCGCCGATGGCGCGGAGCTTCTACGCCGACAACCGCCGGGTCGCCAACGCGCGGATCAAAACCGAGCTCGGCGTGCGCCTCGCCTTTGCCGACTACCGCGCCGGCATCGACGCGCTCGCGGCCCAGGCGCGCTGAACGGGGCCGTTACGGCGTCGATGACGCGAGCGCCATCCAAGCTTGCGCCGCGATGTCGACCGCAGGCACCGCAGCCCAGGTGATTTGGATACGCTTTTGGTGAATTGGCGGTGAGGGAAAGCGTCGCGGCGGCTGTTCCACCAAGGCCCACACCCCCTTCACCCGACATCGAACTCGAGGCGCTGCTCACCGGCAGCTCCTCGAACGAAGCCGCGAACAACGACTTCGATCGGGTATTCGCCAACTCGCCCATCCCGACCGCGTGCGACGACGTGCGCGCGCCGTTCCCGGCGGAGGTCGCCGAGATGTCCTGCACGCTGCAGCGGCCGGGCGATCGTCGGCGCGGTTGGCGGCGCACGGCCGCCTTTTTCGGCGAGATCAGGGGCGCTCGCTCCGGCCGCGGCCGACCCGACATCGTCCAGGCTTCGGCCCCGCCCTCGACCCAGCCGATGCCCACCGTCCCGCTGCCGAGCCGGATCGCCCTCTCGGCGACCGCGCTGGGCGGCTTGGCCATCGCCCGACGGTCGAGAACGGCGCGCCCAGCGCACCGCGCCGGTCCGGTTTAACGCCGCAGCCCCTCGCCGTCGCGCGGCGGGCCGGCGACGGCCAAGGCCTGCCGTGTGGTGACGGCGGCGAGTGGATCGTCGCGTCCGAGGTCATGGCGGTCTTCGCCCCCGCGCGCGATTGCCATGCTCTCGAACCTCGCCTTGCCGCCATGGTCGTCGCCCGCGACCGAGGTGGCCGGCCGGTCGCCGGCGGCGATCGCGGCACCGCCGGGTCTGCCGCCCCGCCCGGCCGGCGAGGCTTCGGCGGTGCCCGCCGCCGACCGCATCCACGGCCGGCTCCGAGCGACCGGCGAGCGGGCCGCCGCGGCGGAGCCTC
>JBKHCM010000045.1:0-23740 GCA_046541805.1 Alphaproteobacteria bacterium | reverse complement strand
CTCGAGCCCCTTCTCGGCGTGCCGCCCGGCGGGAGGTGCGCACGGCGGCCGAGGCCCGCGCCATTCCGGTGCGCATCGTCGACGGCCGAAGGGTCGTGGAGGTGCACCGCCCGGTGCGGCCGGGACAGCTCGCCGGCGACGCTTGGCGCGCGGCGCGCCAGGGCCGCGCGCTCGCCCACCGGATCGGCTGCGACGTCGTCCACTTCAACGGGCTCAAGCCGCAGGTCGTCGTCGCTGTCGCCCGCCGGTCGGGGCCGGTGCCTCGTCGCTTCGTGGCCCATCTTCACAATATCCCCTGCACGCCGCTCGAGCGGATCATCTGGCGCGGCGCCCCGAGCGCGCGGCGCGAGCGGCACCCGGCTCGCCCGCTCCGCGCCGGGTTCAGCGGACGCTAGGTCGAGGTCCAGGGTCTCCACCTGCGGCTCGACGGGTTCGATGCGCCCTGTGCGGGCGGGATCGGCGTGGTCATGACGCGGCGCGGCCGCACCTCGCCAGAAGACGCGGCCTATCGCGACGCGATCCGCCGCCGCAGCGGTGTCTCGCCCCACCGCGCCCGCCTCGTCGACGCAGGCTTTCGCCCGCGCGACCTCCTCTGCGACGACCTCGACGTCGGCTCGGTGTCCTTGGATTGTGCGGACCCGCACCCCTTCGTGGTCAACGAGACCCCAGAGCGAAGGAGTACCCGTCGCCGCCGACCCGGCCGGCGGTATTCCGGACATGATCCGCCACGGCGAAAGCGGCTGTTTCGCCACCACGCCGGCGCCGTTCGTGGACGCGCTCGCGGGCCTGCGCGACGCCTTGGACATGGTCGACACCCTCGACCAGACCGCCTCGGCCCACGCTCGGTTGGGGTTCCCCCATGACACGCTGTCAACAGCGACCGCTCGAGGTCTACCGCGGTCCGGGGCACCCCGCCGCCACACCGGCCGGCCGGGCCATTAGGTCAACAACCGTTTCTGCACGTAGTCGAGCAGCTCGGCGAGGCCGTCCTCGACCGAGAGCGCGGCGGTATCGATGACCAGCTGCGGGTCCTCGGGCGCCTCGTAGGGGGCGGAGACGCCGGTGAAGTCCTTGATCTCGCCGGTGCGCGCGCGCTTGTAGAGGCCCTTGGGATCGCGCTCCTCGCAGACCTCCAAGGGTGCTTTGACGTAGATCTCGTGGAAGCGCTCGCCCGCCGCCTCGCGCGCCCGCTGCCGGTCGCTCCTATAGGGCGAGATGAAGGAGCTGATGACGATGAAGCCGGCGTCGGCGAACAGGTTGGCGACCTCGCCGACGCGGCGGATGTTCTCCGCCCGGTCGTCGGGCGAGAAGCCGAGATTGGCGTTGAGGCCGGTGCGGATGTTGTCGCCGTCGAGCACGTAGACCTGATAGCCGCGGGCGAAGAGCTCGGCCTCGGCGGCCAGCGCCAGGGTCGACTTGCCCGCGCCGGAAAGCCCGGTGAACCACAGCACCGCCCCCTGATGGCCGTTGCGGGCGGTGCGGGCCTCGAGGGTGACGCCGTGGCCGACCGCGGTGATGTTGGTCGAGCGCACCGTCACCAGGTTGCGCTGGTCGGGGTAGCCCGCCATCGAGATCTGCCCGCCCGCCACCGGCACGAAGTCGTGCACGAGCACGAAGCGGCCCGTCGCGGCGCTGACGTGGTGCTCGTCGAGGGCCAGCATGCGGCGGGTGCGCAGGACCACCTCGCCCACGGCATTGCGCTCGATGCGCGCCTTGTCGTCGCGATCGAGCGCCTCGGTGTCGACCACCCGGTCGATGCGCTCGACGGTGACCGGGCATTCCAGCGTGCCGAGCTTGAGGGTGTAGCTCGCGCCCACCGTCAGCGGCTCTCGGCCGAGCCAGAAGAGGCGTCCCTTGAAGACATTGGTCTCCATCGGCGCCCGTTCGAGATGGCTCATCACCTCGCCGCGCTCGACGAAGATCTGGGTCTCCAGCGTCACGCCGATGCTCTGGCCGGCCTCGGCCGACAGCGGCGTCTCCGGCACCGCGAAAGCTTCGATCGACCTGATCCGCGCGGTCTTGTTCGACGGCGAGAAGACCACCTCGTCGCCGACCTCGAGCCGTCCGGCCTCGATGCGGCCGGCGATGATGCGGCGCTGGTCGAACTTGTAGACGTCCTGAACGACCATCCTGAGCGGCCGGTCCGCCAAGGGCGGTCGCGGCTGGAAACCGTCCAGCATCCCCAGCACCGTCGGGCCCTGGTACCAGGGCATCTTGGCGCTGTGGGTCGCGATGTTGTCGCCCTCGCGGGCGGAGATCGGGATGAAGCCGGTGGCCTCGACGCCGATGCTCTTGAGATAGGCGCGGTAGCTCTCGGCGACCTCGCCGAAGCGTGAGGCGTCGTAGCCCACCAGGTCCATCTTGTTGACCAAGACCGCCACCTGCGGGATGCCGAGGAGGGACAACAGGTAGCCGTGGCGGCGCGACTGCTCCTGGATGCCCTCGTGGGCGTCGATGAGCAGCAGCGCCGCCTCCGAGCTCGCCGCCCCGGTGATCATGTTCTTCAAGAACTCGATGTGGCCGGGGGCGTCGATGATGACGTAGGGTCGCTTCTCGGTGGCGAAGCGGATCTGGGTGGTGTCGATGGTGATGCCCTGATCCCGCTCGGCCTGGATCGAATCCATCAAAAAGGCCCACTCGAACGGCATGCCGCGCCGTTCGCACATCTTCCGGATCGCCTCCATCCGCCCCTCGGGCAGGCTGTCGGTGTCGTGGAAGAGCCGGCCGATCAGGGTCGACTTGCCGTGATCGACATGGCCGACGATCACGATCTTGAGGGCTTGCGCCGAAGCACTCCGCATCTCGCTCCGCTCCGCCCGCTCACATGTAGCCGGCGGCGCGCAGCCGCTCGAAGCTGTCCTCCGCCTCGTGGTCCATCGCCCGCCCGCTGCGCTCGGGGATCTTGGTCCGCTCGAGCTCGGCGATGATGTCGTCGATGGTGGCGGCGTCGCTGGCGATCGGGTGGGTGATCTCCTCCTCGCCGAGCGAGCGGTAACGCTTGCCGTTCTTGGCGAAGTAGAGATCCACCAGCGGGATGCCCTCGCGCTTGGTGTAGCGCCAGATGTCGACCTCGGTCCAATGCAGGATCGGATGCACCCGCACATGCACCCCCGGCGGGAACGACGTCATATACTGGTTGAAGAACTCCGGCGGCTGGTCGCGCAGGTCCCACGCGCCGGTGTCGTCGCGCGGGCTGAAATAGCGCTCCTTCGCCCGAATCGCCTCCTCGTCGCGGCGGATGCCCGCCACCAGGCCGTTGTAGCCGTGCTTGGCGAGCGCCGCCTTGAGCCCATAGGTCTTGCGCGCCGCCAATCGCGCCGCCGGCGGCAGCGTCGGGTCCATCTCCTCGACCGGCGGGCACTGCTCCTGCACGTAGTTGAGCCCCCAGTCCTTGATCCGCTGATCGCGGAACTCGTAGACCTGCGGAAACTCCTTTTCCGTGTCGATGAACAACACCGGGAAGGGCACGTGGCCGAAGAACGCCTTCTTCGCCAGCCACAGCACCACGTTGGAGTCCTTGCCGATCGACCAGAGGATCGCGACGTTGTTCAACTTGGCATAGGCTTCGCGGAACACGTAGATACTCTCGGCCTCGAGCTCGTCGAGATGGTTCATCAAGGCACTCCAAAGCGGTCGCCGGCCTGCGAGCGAAAGCAAGGCCCTTCGCTGCGGCGCAGCTTAGACACCGGCTACGACGTTTGACAACGCTCGGCGCACGGTCGCCGCGCGTACCGTAGGGGCTCGGCGGCGGTGTAGCGCCGCCGCACCGACCCGCAGCGCCGCCGCGGCTGCGGGGCTGCCGTCTCCTCCACAGGAAGGAGCCCCCAACGCGCCCGGATCGCTCCTCGGCGGTGACCAATCCGCGATCGGAAGACGCCGACGACGAGGGCGCCAACCCGGTGGCGTGACAGAGAGGGGCGCAAGCGTCGCAGGGCCGAAGGAGCGTCCGGCGAACGGCGACCGCCCTTTGAAGCGCATGCCGCCCGAGGGACGGTCGAATGCGCCGGGTGACCTGTCGGGGCTATCATACCGTCGCGCCGGCGGTGCGCCCGGATGGGCTGGATCGCCGTTTGCAGCCGCAGTCGATTGGACGATGATCTGGACCGCCATCGACCGTTAGGCGCGCTACCCGCTCCTCGCGGGAATCGGCCTGGGCCGCCTTCGGGTACCGACCGAGGCGGAGGCCGGCTCTTCAAGTGCGCGAGCCCTTGCGCTACGCCTCGCGGCGGCGATCCGGCCGACGCGTTGACGCAACCAAGGTGAACGACGTGAGCGAACATCACGACGCCGATCGTTCGACCTCTACGACGACGGTGATCCCCGTCGTCCTCTGCGGCGGCTCGGGCACGCGGCTGTGGCCGCTCTCGCGCGAGCAGTTCGCCAAGCAGCACGTCGCCCTCCTCGACGGCGAATCGCTCTTTCAGCGCACGCTCAGCCGCTTCGCCGGCGCGCCCTTCGACCGCCCGATCGTGATCGCCGGGGCCGGCGCGCATTTCATGGTCGCCGATCAGGCGGCCGCGGTGGGCGTCGACATCGATCTCACCCTCGAGCCCGAAGGCCGCGACACGCTCGCCGCCGTCACCCTCGCCGCGCTCCTCGCCGCCCACCGCGATCCCGCCACCCCCGTCCTGGTCGCACCGTCGGACCATCTGGTGCCGGACGTCGCCGCCTTCGCGCGGGCGGTGGCGGCCGCCGCCGAGCTCGCGGCCGGCGGCGATCTGGTCGTGTTCGGGGTGCGGCCGAGCGAGCCGACGAGCGCTTACGGCTACATCGAGCCGGGCGCCTCCCTCGCCGCCCTCGGGGGCCACCGCGTCCACCGGTTCGTCGAGAAGCCCGACACCGAGCGCGCGCGGCGCCTCATCGACGAAGGCTGTCTGTGGAACGCCGGCATGTTCTGCTTTCGCCCCGATGCCGCCCTGCGCGAGATCGAAGCGCTCGCGCCGGAGACCCTCGCGCACGTGCGCGCCGCGCTCGAAGGGGCGGCGACGGATCTCGACGCGGTCGTCCTCGGCGAGGCCTTCCGCCGGGCGCCGAAGATCAGCTTCGACCACGCCGTCATGGAGAAGACGACGCGGGCGGCCGTCCTACCGGTGGACTTCGCCTGGTCCGACATCGGCGATTGGAAGGAGGCCTGGCGGCTGGCACCGAAGGACGAGGCCGGCGTCGCCCGCCACGGCCCGGTGGTCGCCAAGGACGTCAAGAACAGCTATCTGCGCGGCGAGGATCGCCTGGTCTGCGCCCTCGGCGTCGAGGGGCTGACGATCGTCGACACCGCCGACGCGGTGCTGGTGGCGCCGATCGAACGGACCCAGGAGGTCAAGGGGCTGGTGGCCCAGCTCGCCGCCGAAGGCCGCCCGGAAGCCCGCATCCCGGCGCGGGTTCACCGTCCATGGGGCTGGTACCAGACGATGGACCTGGGCGATCGCTTCCGGGTCAAGCGCATCCAGGTGGCGCCCGGCAAGAAGCTGTCACTGCAAAAGCACCATCATCGCGCCGAGCACTGGGTCGTGGTGCGTGGCACCGCCGAGGTCACCCGTGACGGCGAGGTCGTGCTGTTGCGCGAAAACGAGTCCCTCTACCTGCCGCTCGGCTGCGTCCACCGCCTCGCCAACCCCGGCAAGATCCCCGTCGAGATCATCGAGATCCAGACGGGGGCCTATCTCGAAGAGGACGACATCGTCCGTATCGAAGACGATTTCGGCCGGACCTAGTGGTTCGACCGCAACCCTTGAACCCTCTGGTGCGGGCGGCGATGATCGCGTCGGGGCCGGCACGCCAGCAGCAGAGGATTGCGGTGGGACGACGGCCGCCGACGTTGTCGCCGCCTCGGCGCGCGTTAAGCTCGCCGCCATCGCATCCGGGGAGGTGACGATGGCGTTCGACCGCAGCCGGCTGGCGGTGCTCGAGGATCTCGAGCGCAAGGTGCTCTGGCTCGCCTGCTGGACCATCCACAACGCCAACCACCTCCGCCCCAACGCCGACGGCGTGAAGGTGGGCGGCCATCAGTCCTCCTCGGCCTCGGTCGTGAGCCTGATGACCGCGCTCTACTTCGCCGTCCTCAAGTCCGCCGACCGCGTCGCGGTCAAGCCCCACGCCTCACCGGTCTTCCACGCCATCCAGTATCTGTTGGGCCACCAGTCCCGCGACCAGCTGATGCGCTTTCGCGGCTTCGGCGGGGCGCAGTCCTACCCCTCGCGCACGAAGGACAAGGACGACGTCGACTTCTCCACCGGCTCGGTCGGCCTCGGCGTCGGCGTCACGCTGTTCGCCGCGCTGGTGCAGGACTACCTGTTGAGCCACCGGCTCGTGCCGGATGGCACCGAGCGCGGGCGCATGATCGCGCTCATGGGCGACGCCGAGCTCGACGAGGGCAACATCTACGAGGCGCTGCTCGAGGGCTGGAAGCAGGACGTCCGCGATCTCTGGTGGATCGTCGACTACAACCGCCAGAGCCTCGATGGCGTCGTCAACGACGCGCTGTTCCAGCGGACCGAGATGTTCTTCCGCAATGTCGGCTGGCGCGTCGTCAACGTGAAGTACGGCGAGAAGATGAAGCGCGCCTTCGCGGGCCCCGCCGGCGCGGCCTTGAAGCAGTGGATCGACGACTGCCCCAACCAGCTCTATTCGGCGCTCACCTTCAAGGGCGGGGCCGCTTGGCGGGAGAAGCTGCGCGACGACCTGGGCGGCACGGCCGGGCTCGAGGAGCTGCTCGACGGCCACGACGACGCGTCGCTGCAGGATCTCATGACCAATCTCGGCGGGCACGACCTGACGACGCTCTTGGACGCCTTCGAGGCGATCGACGACGACCACCCCACCTGCTTCGTCGTCTACACCATCAAGGGCTGGGGCCTGCCGCTGGCGGGCCACAAGGACAACCACGCCGGGCTGATGACGCCCGAGCAGATGGAGCGCTTTCGCCACCAGCACGGCATCGCGCCCGGCGAGGAGTGGTCGCCCACCGCCGGCCTCGCCACGCCGCCCGAGCGCCTGCAGGCGTTTCTGCGTGACGTGCCCTTCGCCCGGCGCGAGCCGATCGCGAACCCGCCGCGCATCGAGGTGCCGACGCTCCAGCCGCCCAAGGGCGAGGTCCAGTCGACCCAGGAAGCCTTCGGCAAGATCCTGAACGACCTCGCCCGCTCCAACGCGCCGCTCGCGCACCACGTGCTCACGACCTCACCGGACGTGACGATCTCGACCAACCTCGCCGGCTGGGTGAACCAGCGCGCCATCTTCCACCGCAAGACCCGGCCGGACGCCTTTCGCACCGAGCAGGTCGCCTCGCCCCTGAAGTGGGACCAGGGCCCCCACGGCCAGCACCTTGAGCTCGGCATCGCCGAGAACAACCTGTTCCTCGCGCTCGCGGCGATGGGCCTCGCCCACGCGCTCTTCGGCGGCCGGCTCCTGCCCATCGGCACGCTCTACGACCCCTTCATCAACCGCGGCCTCGATGCGCTCAACTACGCCTGCTACCAGGATGCGCGCTTTCTCCTGGTCGCCACGCCGTCCGGCATCTCGCTGGCGCCCGAGGGCGGCGCGCACCAGTCGGTCGGCACGCCGCTCGTGGGCCTCGCGCAGGACGGCCTCGCCGCCTTCGAGCCGGCCTACGCCGACGAGTTGGCGTGCCTGATGGAATGGGCCTTCGACTATCTGCAGAACGACGGCGCCGGCCGCTCGCCCACGGGCTGGGAGCGCGACCTCGACGGCGGCTCGGTCTATCTGCGGCTGACGACGCGGCCGATCCCGCAGCCGGGCCGCGCGCTCGACGACGCGATGCGGCGGGCGATCGTCGACGGCGGCTACTGGCGGGTGCCGCCGGGCCCGCGCACGCGGCTGGCGATCGTCTATCAGGGGGTGCTGGCGCCGGAGGCGCTCGCCGCCGTCGCGGCGCTCGCCGAGGAGGACGAGCCGGCGGCGCTGTTGGCGGTGACCTCGGCCGACCGCCTCAACGCCGGCTGGCACGCGGCGCAGCGCCGCCGCCAGACCGACGGCGGGGGTGGCGCCGCCGCCCATGTCGAGCGGCTGCTCGCGGCGCTGCCGCGCGACGCGGCGCTGGTGACCCTCCTCGACGGCCACCCGGCGACGCTCTCCTGGCTCGGCGGCGTTTTCGGTCACCGCAGCTTCCCCCTCGGGGTGGAGCACTTCGGCCAGTCCGGCGACACCGCGGCGCTCTACGCCCACCATCGCGTCGACACCGACGCCGTGCTCGACGCCTGCGCTTGCGCCCTGGTTGATCGGCTCGTCGGTTCGTCCCATTGAAAAGATTTGCGGCGAAGGGCCAATAAATCATCGGCCTTTGTTCGGGTCGCCACCTCGCTACACGCTACGATCATGCCCGACGACCTGAGCTACACCATCGTCACCGAGGCCGAGGGGTATCCCTACGATCTGCGCGAGGAGGCGTTCGTCTTTCGCGACGGCTCGGCGCAGCCGTTCGAGACGGATCTCACCGCCGGCCGCACCGCCGTCCTGGCGATCGGCTCCAACGGCGCGCCACAGCGCCTCGCCCAGAAGTTCGGGCCCGACGCCGTGGTCCCCGTCCTGCCGGCGCGGCTTAGGGACCACGCCGTGGTCTACGCCGCGGCGGTGACCAGCTACGGCTCGGTGCCGGCGACGCTGGTGGAAGTGCCCGGTGCGACCGCGCTGGTGGCGCTCACCTTCCTCGACGCCCACCAGCTCGAGATCATGCACGCGACCGAGCATCTCGGGCGCAACTACGACCTCGTGCATCTCGCCGGCGCCATCGAGGTCGACGACGCCCCCTTGGCCGGCGACGTGCTCGCCTATCGCAGCCGCTACGGGCCCTTGCGCGTCGACGGCCAGCCGCTGCGGCTCGCCGAGGTGCCCACCGTCGGCACCCGCTTCGGCGCGGCCTACCAGTCCGGCATGCTGGCGCTGTTGCACCAGCGCTTCGCCGCGCCCGGCGAGATCTACGCCGCCTTCGTCGGCGACCTCGTCGCCTCGAGCGCGCGCCGCGAGGAGGTCATGGCCGCCCTGGCGCGCGGGGTGGCAACCCGTCGCCCACGGCCGGCGGCTCAAAACCCGGCCTGAACCTCCGCGAGGAAGGCCTCCTCCGCCGGGGTCGAGCGGCGGCCGAGCGCGGCGTTGCGGTGGGGAAAGCGCCCGAAGCGGCGGATGACCTCGCGGTGGCGCTCGGCGTAGTCGGTGTAGACCGGATCACCCAACGCCTTGATCAGGCTGCAGGCGCGGTCCTGGTCGGCGAGGTCCTCGCTGTGCTCGAAGGGCAGGTAGACGAAGAGGCGCTCGTCGCGGCCGAGCACCTCGTCGAGACCCTTGGCGATCGCCACCGCGGCGACGACCCGCGCCTTCGCGTCGCCGAGATAAGCGCGCGCCTGGCCGCGCCAGACGTGGCGCGGCAGCTGATCCATCGCGAGCACGAGGGCGACCGTGCCCGTCGGGGTCTCGCTCCAGTCGTCGAGCGCACCCGCCAGCGCCTGGTCGGGGAGATGGCCGAAGCGGGCGCCGAGGGTGGTATCGAGCGCCATATCGCCCTTGAACCAATCCTCGCGACCGAGCGTCTCGAACCAGAAGTGCCAAAGCTCGTCGGCCTCGCTCATGGCGTCTCTCCCTCGCTCGCGAGCCGCCGGCGCGCCAGGGCGCGCAAGCCCAGCGGCATCAGATAGATGGGAAACTGAACCAGCCCCAAAAAGACGACCGTGAGGTCGTCCGCCGCCGCCCCCATCGCGGCCACCACCACGCCGAAGTTCTTGAAGCCCGACATCAGCCCGACCGTCATCGCCAGCCGCCGGCCGAAGGGGGCGAACAACAGCGTGCCGGCGAGGTTGAGGCCGATCGCGAGCGCGAAGACCGCGGCGAGGGCCGTGGCGGTGAAGACCGGCCGGCCGAGGGCGGCGGCGGTCACGCCGTCCATGACGGCGAGGCCGAAGGTCAACATGGCCAGGACGGCCACGCCGTCGACGGCCGCACTACGCCGCTGCACCGTGATGGCACCCCACCAGCGCCGCAGGACCACCGCGACAACGCTCGCACCGCCGATCAAGAGCACCAGACGCAGCAACAGCGCCGCCGGCTCCAGGGCCAGATCCACGCCCAGGAGCACGCCCGCCAGCAGCGGCAGGGTGAACGGCATGAGCGCCGTCGCGATCACCCCGACGGCGAGGGCGAAGGCGGCGTCGAGGCCGAGCAGCACGGCGTAGGCCACCGCACTGATCACCGGCGCCGAGGCGGCGACGAGGACGGCGTGATCGACCATGAAGCCGTCACCGCCCGCGAGCGTTGCCAAGGGCGCGACGACGAGCGGCGCGCCGGCGAGGATCCAGAGCACCGCGAGCGCGAGCGGCAGCGGACGACGCAGGCTCGTGGCGACCGCGCGCGGCTCGAGCCGCAGCACCGTGACCACGATCAGCACGAAGATGGCCGGGGTGAGTAGCGGCCGCGCCGCGGCGGCGAAGGGGGGCACCAGCACGCCCAGAAAGATGCCGGCGGCCAGGCACCGCGTCGCCTGCCGGCCGATGCCTTCGAGCCGCCGCACCAGCCAGCGGCGCGCACCTTGGCTCGTCATGCCGGCGCCCGTCGTCGGGCGACGCGCCGGCGACCCTCACCTCCACATCGCAGCGATGCGCGCGAGCGCCTCGATGCCGACGACGTCGGTGGCAACAAGCGGCACCCGCGGTCGCGGCAGGTCGCGAAAGCTGCGGTCGATGTCGTCGAGATAGCTCTGCTCCCGCTCTCGGCGAACCGCCAGGAAGGCGCCTTCGGCGTCGTCGGGCAAGACCCGATTGACCAAGACGCAGCCGACCTCGATGCCGAAGCGCTGGAGCCGCGCACGCGCCTTGTCGCTCTCCTTGAGCGGCAGGCGCTCGGGAACGAGCACCAGCACGAAGCCGGTCGCGCTCGGGTCGGCAGGCGCGGCGCGCATGGTCTCGAAGCGCTGCCGGCGGGCGACCAGACGATCGTGGATGCGGGCGAGCGGGCCGTCGTCGACCGGCCGCCTGTGGTCGAAATGGGGGAGATCGTCGCCCTCTCCGCCCCCGCCCATCAGGCCCGAGACCCGCTCCAAGAGCGCGGCCTCGCCGGCGCCGGGGGCGTCGCGAATCCGCGCCTCGAGCCCCGCCATCTCCACGAGCCGGCGGCGGCGCTCGGCGACGGGATCGACCCCGGGCGTCGCGGTCCGCTCGGCGAAGACCGCCCGGGCGCCGCCGCCGAAGCTCGTGTAGACCGCCTCCCACTCCGCGAGGCTGGCGAAGCCCGCGGTGGTCGCGATCACCGCGACCAGCGCCAGCGCGCCCTCGTCGACCGCGCCGACCGCGGCGACCGCGCCGACCGCGGCGACCGCGCCGACCGCGCCGAAACAGCCGACGAAGCGGGCGTCCGGCTCCCGGTCCAGCTGCTTGGAGGTGGTGCCGGAGGACACCAGGCCGTGAAAGCCCGAGATGGCGCCGCAGGCGATGGTGACGAACAAGAGCGGCACCAGCGGCGGTGTGCCCTCGGGCACGTTCGGCTTGATCGCCGGCGCGACGATCTCGCGCTGCAGCATCACGACCGCGCCTTAGAGCACGCCGAGGCCGATGAAGCGCTGCAGGCCGTTGACGTCGTCGCGCGGCTGCAACAGCAACCAGACCGGCAACAGCGAGGCGATACCGGCATAGGCGAAGAGGATGACGATCCACTGCGCCGCGTCGGCGAGGCCGAAGTTCTCGGCGGGCAGCGAGAGCGGCATCGCACTGCCGAGCGAGATCATGGCGTACAGCAAGACGACGCCGACGATCGACGGCCAGAGCAGGCCGACGCCCTTGCGGTAGATCAGCCAGCCGATGACGACCGCGACGGCGATGGCGCTCCAGGCGGGCAGCACGCTGCTCGGAACGGAGGTGAAAAGTTCGGCGATCGCCACGGCGAAGACCGCGTTCACCATCAACAGCAACAAGAAGATGACGATCATGAACAGGGCGCGTGCCCGCGGGCCGACAATGTCGGCGGTGAGGGCGCCGATGCTGCGGCCCTTGTTGCGCACGCTCGCCCAGATCGCGCCGAAGTCGTGAACCCCGGCGAAGAAGATGGTGCCGAAGACGACCCTCAAGGTCGCCGGCAACCAGCCCCAGATCACCGCGATCGCCGGGCCGATGATCGGCGCCGCGCCGGCGACGGAGGTGAAATGGTGCCCCCACAGCACGAAGCGCTTGGTCGGCACGTAGTCGATGCCGTCGCGAAGCGCGTGAGCCGGCGTTTCGCAGTCCGGATCCAGGGCGAAGACCCGCCGGGCGATGAGGCGCGACTAGACGAGATCGCCGACGGCGAAGGCGGCCAGCCCGAACGCCGGCACGACGAACGCGTGCATCGTTTCTCGTCGTGGTACGTCGGCCGGATCGCGGGCACCGCGGCCGCCCCCACTCACCGGTCGGCCAACCCGTGAATGCCGATGCACATGCCGTCGGTTGGACTTTGCGGCCAAGGGGACGCGGCGCCTGACGCCCAGGTCGCGGCGTGCTAAGCGCCTTTAGCGTCTCACCCGAGGCCACAACGACGGAGCGCGCGGCGATGATCCCCCGCTACAGCCGCCCGGCCATGGCCGGGCTCTTCGAACCGGCGGCGAAGCTCGAGATCTGGCTCGACGTCGAACTCGCCGCCGCGCGGGCGATGGCGGAGCTCGACCTGATCCCCCGTCGCCCGGTGGCGGCGTTGGAGGAACGCTGCGAGGCGGAGCGCGCACGGCTGATCGATCCCGCCCGCGTCGAGGAGATCGAGCGCACCACCCGCCACGACGTCATCGCCTTCTTGACCCATGTCGAGGAGGTGGCGGGCGAGGAGGCGCGCTTTTTGCACCTCGGGATGACCTCGTCGGATCTCTTGGACACCACCCTCGCGATCCAGCTCACCCAGGCGAGCGATCTCCTCCTGGCCGACGTCGAGGAGGTGCTGCGTCAGCTCGAGCGGCGCGCCCGCGAGCACGCCCACACCGTGTGCATCGGCCGCAGCCACGGCATCCACGCCGAGCCGACCACCTTCGGCCTCAAGCTCGCCGGCCATCACGCCGAGTTCCAGCGCGCCCGACGTCGGTTGACGGCCGCGCGCGACGAGATCGCCACCTGCGCGCTCTCGGGGGCGGTGGGCACCTTCGCCAACATCGACCCCAGGGTGGAGGCCAAGGTCGCCGAGCGTTTCGGGCTGCGCCCCGAGCCGATCTCGACCCAGGTCATCCCGCGCGACCGCCACGCCGCCTTCTTTGCCGCCCTCGCCGTCGTCGCCGGCGCGGTCGAGCGGCTCGCGGTCGAGATCCGCCACCTGCAGCGCACCGAGGTGGGCGAGGTGGAGGAAGCCTTCGGCACCGGCCAGAAGGGCAGCTCGGCGATGCCGCACAAGCGCAACCCCGTGCTCTCGGAGAACCTGACGGGGCTCGCCCGGCTGGTCCGAGCCCAGGTGCAGCCGGCGCTGGAGAACATCGCGCTCTGGCACGAGCGCGACATCTCGCACAGCTCGGTCGAGCGGATCGCGCTGCCGGAGGCCTGCATTCTCACCGACTTCGCCCTCGGCCGGCTCGCCGGCGTCGTCGAGGGGCTGGTCGTCTTCCCCGAGCGCATGCGCGCCAATCTCGAGCTTACGCACGGCCTGGTGCACTCCCAGCGCGTGCTCTTGGCGCTCACCGCCGCCGGGCTGCCGCGCCAGAAGGCCTACGACATCGTCCAGCGCCACGCCATGACCGCCTGGCGCACCGCGAGCCCGCTGGCGGACGCCCTCGCCGGCGACGACGAGGTGGTGGCCGCGCTGAGCCCCGACGCGCTCGCCCGCCTGTTCGACCTCGACTTTCACACCGCCCAGGTCGACGCCCTGCTCGCCCGTGTGCTCGACGGAGGCGTCGACGCGGCGCGTTAACCGGTCGGCAACCTTGTTGCGCTTGGATCAAGATACAGCTTTTAGGCGAAAAAGCTCGGTGATATTCGCGCGAAGCGGGATCGCGTCGAGGCTTGGTCTCGTCAACGGCTCGGATCTCGTGTAGTCAGTCAGGTGCTCCGTTTAAGTAGCTGAACGAACCGATGAACGCGGTCGGTGGCTCCGCCGGAGGTGCGTGGAGATGGGGAAGATGCGTGTCGTCCTCGCGGCCCTGATCGTGGTGTTGGCGTGCACGGCCGGCAAGGCCGAGGCCCGCCGCTACGCCTCGATCGTGGTCGACGCCCGCACCGGCGCGGTGCTGCACGCCGACAATCCCGACCGCTGGGTCTATCCCGCCTCGCTCACCAAGATGATGACGCTCTACATGGTGTTCGAGGCGCTCGACCGCGGCCATCTCCGCCTCGATCAACGGCTCGGGGTCTCCCACCACGCCCAAAGCATGCCGCCCTCCGAGCTCGGCCTGCGCTACGGCGACCGCATCCAGCTGCACGACGCGATGATGGCGCTGGTGACCAAGTCCGCCAACGACGCCGCCGTCGTCATCGCCGAGGCGATCGGCGGCACCGAGTCCGAATTCGCGCGGATGATGACCCGCCGCGCCCGCGAACTCGGCCTCGCCGCCACCACCTTCCGCAACGCGTCCGGCCTGCCCGATCTGCACCAGCGGACGACCGCGCGCGACATGGCGCACCTGGCGCTGCGCCTGCAGCGCGACTATCCCCACCACTACGACGCCTTCGCGACGCGCAGCTTCAGCTACGCCGGGCAGACCTACCGCAACCACAACCGCCTGTTGGACAGCTATGCCGGCACCGACGGCATCAAGACCGGCTATATCCGCGCCTCCGGCTTCAACCTCGTGGCCTCGGTCGAGCGCGACGGCCGCCGACTGATCGGCGTCGTCATCGGCGGGCGGACCTCGCGCACCCGCAACGCCCACATGATCGAGCTGCTGGACGAGGCGTTCGCCGTCGCCGAGCGCCGCGTCGCGGGGTGGCAGGTCGCGCCGAGCCCGCGCCGGCCGGCCCACGCCGTGGCGCTGGCCGAGGCGTCCAAGCGGGACATCGCGCCGCCGCGCCGCCGCCCCGGCAGCGCCGCCACCATCGCCACCGTCGAGGCCGAAGGCGACGCCGATCCGAACGCCGGCTCGCCCCTGCGCGTGCTCGTCCGCCCGGCGCAGGCGATCGAGTTGGCCGAGGCCGAGACCGGCGGTCCCGGCGCCATCGGCCCGGTCTACGGCGTGCAGGTCGGCGCCTATCGTCGGGCCGACGACGCCCACCGCGCCGCCTCCGCGGTCGAACGCTTGGCGCCGGTGGTGCTCGCCGGCGCGGCGGTCGAGGTCTCCTCCACCCCGAGCGACGGCACCACCCTCTATCGCGCCCGCCGGATGGGGCTCAGCGCCGAGGCGGCGAACGCCGTGTGCGACGCGCTCGCGCGCACCGACCAGACCTGCTTCGTCGTCCGCCGCGAGGGCCTGCGCACCCGCGTCGTTCAAGGCGACGCGCCGTGACGACGGATCGCCGCTGAGCCACCGGCGCCGGCGCCGCCGGGCATCATCGCTCGCTCCGAGGCCTCCATCCACCCGTTGGCCGAGCTGGGCGTCGCGGTGCGGCTCTTCGTCGTCGGGCTCGAGCTCGGTCTGGAGCTGCTTCGCCGCCTCGGCCGCGTGGCGCTGATGCCCGGGCTCGGCCGGCTCGTCTTCATCGCCGCGCCGCGCTTGGTCATCGCTTGCGCCCTCGGCCTCGACGCGCTCACCGCGCTCTATGTCGCCGGCGCCCTCACCTTCTCTTCCACGATCATCATCGTGACACTGCTCTCCGCCAAAAAGGCGATCGCCTCCCGCCACGGCCAGATCGCTCTCGGCTTTTGCATCGGTCGGGACGTCGTGGTCGTCCTCGCCATGATTAGGCTCTCGGCCATGGGCGTCGGCTGCGACGGTACCGGCGCCGGGCGATGGCGAGCCGGTGTCGCCCGCCGCCCCACGCGCGCGCCTCGCGGGCGACCCCTCGGCCCGCCGAGCGGCCGCGGCGGCGATCGACGCCGCAGTTCGCCGGCTCGCCGCTCGGGGCTTCGCAGTTGCGAACCTGCCCCCTCGACCATCGGCCCATGCCGTTCCATGTTGAACCCTTGGTGGAACCGGGAGTGATCGTGATGGCGAAACGTGATCTCCGCGACGCGCGCCGCGCGGCCATCCGCAACACGCAGCAGGCGGTGCGCGTCTTCGCGCGCGACCCCAGCGCCGACAGCGAGCAGGCGGTCGCGCTGGCCTGCGCGCGACTTCGCATGCTCGAGGAGCGGCGGCTGCGCGCGGCCGGCGGGTGGCCGCTCGGCTGAACGTCGCCACACCGCCGGTCCCGCGGTCGGCGGAGTAGAACAAACGGCCCCGATTACGTGCGCCCTTGTCAGCTGGTCGTCGCGCCGACGCCGGCGGTCGGTCGCGTTGCGCGCCCGGCACCCACGACGACCGGCCCGACCCGGATCGGGCTGGCCCATGGGCGCAAAGCTTTCTATCCTGCCGCGCCGGAGCGCTCGCCGCCATCGGGCGGTGGACTTCGGCGTCGTCGCAACGGGGAGCACACACGATGACGGAGCGCCGGCATCCGCTCGTCGACGAAGCCCGCCGCCGCCTCGCGTCCGGGCGCATGGAGCGGCGCGCGTTTGTGCGGACGGTGACCTGGCTCGGGGTCTCGTCGGCGGCCGCCTACGCCATGGCCGGCCGCATCCTCGGCGAGGATCTGCGCGACCCCGCCCTGGCGCAGGATGGCGCAACGCCCCGAAAAGGTGGCATCCTGCGCGTCGCCATGCAGGTTCAAAAGATGGACGACCCGGCGACCTACTCCTGGGTCGAGATGTCGAACCAGACCCGTCACACCCTGGAATACTTGACGATCACCGGCCCGGACAACGTCACCCGCCCGATGCTCGCCGAGAGCTGGGAGCCGTCCGACGACCTCAAGACCTGGACCTTCAACATCCGCCGCGGCGTGACCTGGCACAACGGCGACGAGCTCAAGGCCGACCACGTCCGCTGGAACCTCGAGCGCTGGTGCGAACCGGCGCTCGGCTCCGCCAACACCGGATTGTCGTCGATCGCCGCGCTGCTGGAGGAGGTGGACGGCGAGAAACGGTTGCGCAGCGGCGCCGTCGAGGTGGTCGACGCCCACACCATCCGCCTTCACCTCGATGCGCCGGTGCTGTCGGTGCCGGAGGACTTCTACAACTACCCGATGGCGATCCTGCACCCGTCGTTCGAGCCGCCCTTCTCCGCCAACCCGATCGGCACGGGCCCGTTCACCCTCACCGAGCTCGCCGTCGGCGGCCGCTGCATCCTCCGCCGGGTCACCGAGACCACCGCCGGCGAGCCCTTCGAATACTGGGGCGGCGAGGTCTATCTCGACGGCATCGACTACTACAACTTCGACGAGGACAACCAGCTCGTCGCCTTCGCCGGCGGCGACGTCGACACCATCTACGAATTCGGCATCGAACAGCTGGAGTTCGCCAGGAGCCTGCCCGGCCGCGTCATGAAGGCCCGCAGCTCGCAGACGCTGTGCTGCCGCTTCAAGGTCACCCAGCCGCCCTTCGACGACGTTCGCGTCCGCCGGGCGCTGGTGCAGGGCGTCGACAACACGGTGTTCCGCGATCTGGTCTTCCAGGGCACCGGCGACGTCGCCTGGAACCACCACGTCGCGCCGGTGCATCACGAGTATTTCGAGTTGGCGCCGCTCGAGCGCGACGTCGAGGGCGCCAAGGCGCTCCTCGCCGAGGCCGGCTACGGCGACGGGCTCGAACTCACCATCGACGTCGGCAACACCGACGGGCCCTGGCACCAGAACGTCTGCGAGATCCTCCGCGACCAGTGGGCGGACATCGGCGTCAGCCTCAACATCAACGTGATGCCGGCTTCGCGTTACTGGGAGATCTGGACGCAGACGCCCTTCGGTGCCACCGCCTGGACCCATCGCCCGCTCGGCACGATGACGTTGTCGCTCGGCTACCGCTCGGGCGTGCCGTGGAACGAGAGCGAGTACGCCAACCCCGAGTTCGACGCCGCCCTCGCCGCGGCGGAGGCGACGTTGGACGTGGAGGAACGCCGCGCCAAGATGGAGCGGGTGGAAAAGATCCTGCAGGACGACGCGGTCATGGTGCAGCCGCTCTTCCGCCCGGTCTTCACCATCGTGAACGATCGCGCGCGCGACCTCGAGCCCCATCCCACCCAGTACCATCAGTTCACCAAGGTTTGGCTCGCCGCATGAGCCCGGCACGCGCCCCCGGCGAGACCCCGGGGGCGCCGGGGACCGGCACGCGCACCGGTCCGCGCTCCCGTTCGCGACGGCCGCTGGATCCGCACCGATGACCACGCTGTTGGCGCGACGCTTTGGTCAGATGCTGCTGATCATGGCGTTCGCCTCGTTCCTCCTCTTCGTCATCTTCGATACCGACGAGTTCAAAAAGAAGATCGCCGTCGCCGAGCTCGGCGGGTTCGCCGTCTCCGCCCTCAGCGCCGAGGACTACCAGGACTGGCTGGCGGACAAGGGCCTCGATGTCCCGTTCCACCAGCGCTACGTCAACTGGATCGGCGACGTCCTGCGCGGCGACTTCGGCCACTCCTTCGAGAAGAGCAGGGCGGTGGGGCCGCTCCTGGCCGATCGATTATGGAACACGGCGATTCTGGCCTTTTGGGTCTTCGCGCTGATGATCCCCTTGGCGCTGGTCACCGGGGTGCTCGCCGGCATGCGGGAGGGCTCGACCACCGATCGCGCCCTTTCCTTCGTCTCGGTGTTCACGACCTCGATCCCCGAGATCGCCACCGCCATCCTGTTGACGGTGTTTTTGGCGCTGGGCCTCGGCTGGCTGCCGGCGAAGTCGGCGATGACCCAGGGCTTCGACCCCTGGCAGCTGGTGCTGCCGGTGCTGACGCTGGTGCTCTACGGCTTCGGCTACATCGCGCGGATGACCCGGGCGGCGATGGCCGAGGTGATGACCTCGAACTACATCCGCACCGCGGTGTTGAAAGGCTTGCCCTACCGCCGGGTCATCATCGGCCACGCGCTCAGAAACGCGCTGATCGCGCCGTTCACCGTCATCGTGCTGCAGCTCAACTGGCTCTTGTCGGGCGTCGTCGTCGTCGAGGTCTTCTTCGAATACGACGGCTTCGGCAAGATGCTGCTGGAAGCCGCCCTCTTCGGCGACATCTATGTCGTGCAGGGCGCGACGCTGATCGCCGTCCTCATCGCCTGCACGTCGCAGATCATCTCCGACATCGGCTACACCGTCTTGAACCCGCGCATTCGTTTCAGCTGAGAATCCGTCGATGCGATCGCCCGCCGTCGAAGCCGCAGGCTCGGGATGGCTCGAGCGGCTCGAGACCCCGCGCAACGCGCTCATCCTCGTCGTCGTGATGTGGGTGCCGCTCACCCTTTACGTGATGTTCGGCGACGCCCTGGGAACCCTGGCCGAGTGGACCCTGGTGCCGGCGGTGCCGGCCGCTGTGGCGCTCTACGTCATGGCGCTCCGGGCCTTCGCCGAGAGCCGGATCGCGCTCGCCGGCGCGACGCTGGTCTTTTTCTGGCTCATCGTCGCCGTCGCCGTGCCGTTTTTGCCGCTGGTCGACCCGAACCAGCCGATCGCGCCCTTCACCCCGCCCATGGGCGAGGCGCGCGAGCATCTCTTCGTCCTGGGCTCCGACTTCAAGGGCCGCGACATGCTGAGCCGCACCCTTTGGGGCTGTCAGCGGGTGCTGGTCTGGGGCGTCACCGCGACGCTCGTCGCCTATGTCATCGGCACGATGCTGGGCCTGCTGGCGGGCTACTTCGCCGGCTGGTGGGACGAGGTGATCTCCTTCATCGCCAACGTCTTCTTGGCGTTCCCGGTGATGGTGTTGTTCATCGTCATCCTGAACTATCTCGGAGCGAGCGGCTTCAACATCGTCGTCGCGGTGACCTTCGCCTCGGCACCGGCGATCATCCGCATCGTGCGCGGCCTCACCCTCGACATCAAAACCCGCGACTACGTCTTCGCGGCGCAGACCCGCGGCGAGCATCCCTTGTGGATCATGCTGGTCGAGCTCCTGCCCAACGTGAAGGGCCCGATCATCGTCGATGCCTGCCTGCGCCTCGGCTACACCACGGTGGCGATCACCACCCTCACCTTCCTCGGTCTCGGCCTGCAGCCGCCCGACCCGGATTGGGGACTGATGATCCGCGAGAGCGCCAAGACGGCGATGCTTTGGGAGTTCGCCTACATGCTGCTGGTGCCGGCGTTGTCGGTGTCGAGCCTGATCCTCGGCTTCAACCTGTTGGCCGACGGCCTGCGTGAAATGTCGATGAAGGACTGAGGAGGCCCGCGCCATGAACCAAGCCCGCGCGGCGACGCCGATCCTCGAGTGCAAGGACCTCTCGATCTCCTACTTCACCCGCGCGGGCGAGATCCCCGCGGTCATCGACTTCAACCTCGAGGTCATGCCGGGAGAGGCCGTCGGCATCGTCGGCGAATCGGGCTGCGGCAAGTCGACGGTGGCGCTCGCGGTCATGCGCTATCTCGGCAACAACGGCCGCATCGTCGGCGGCGAGATCCGCTTCAAGGGCCAGGACCTGACCCCGCTGGGCGAGGAGGCGCTGCGCGGGTTGCGCGGCTCCGAGATCGCGATGGTCTACCAGGAGCCGATGGCGTCGCTGAACCCGGCGATGCGGATCGCCGAGCAGCTGATGGAGGTACCGCTCCACCACGAGAAGGTGAGCAAGCGGGAGGCGTTCGCCCGCGCCCTCGACATGCTCGAGCGCGTCAAGCTGCCCGACCCCAAGCGGATCATGGACGCCTACCCGCATCAGCTCTCCGGCGGCCAGCAGCAGCGCGTCGTGATCGCGATGGCGCTGCTCTCGGGCCCATCGCTGCTCCTGCTCGACGAGCCGACGACGGCGTTGGACGTCACCGTCGAGGCGGGCATCATCGACCTGATCCGCGAGCTCGCCGAAAGCTTCAACACCTCGATGGTCTACATCAGCCACAATCTCGGGCTGATCCTCGAGACCTGCGACCGCATCACCGTGATGTATTCGGGCGAGGCGGTCGAGGTCGGCACGGTGCACCACGTCTTCGACCAGATGCGCCATCCCTACACCCGCGGTCTGTTCAACTCGATCCCGCTGCCCGGCGCCGACAAACGGGCGCGGCCCTTGCTGCCGATCCGGGGTCAGCCGCCGCTGCCGCACGAGCGGCCGCCGGGCTGCAATTTCGCCCACCGCTGCGATTTCTTCCGCGAGGGGGTCTGCGACCACGGTGTCGTCGCCATGGAGGACATCGCGGGCCATCCGGGCCACCGCAGCCGCTGTCGCCGCTTTCGCGAGATCGACTGGGAGGCGGCGGCGCCGAAGCGCCGCGAGGCCGCGGCGCCACCGCTCGGCCGCAAGGTGCTCGAGGTCGAGGACCTGCGGAAATACTACGCGCTCAACGACCGCTCTTTGATGGCGCTGATCCGCGGCGAGGGCGTGCGCTGGGTCAAGGCCAACGAGAAGCTCGACTTCGACGCCCACGAGGCCGAGACCGTCGCCATCGTCGGCGAGAGCGGCTGCGGCAAGTCGACCTTCGCCAAGGTCATGATGGGCCTCGAGCGCGCCACCGGCGGCCGGCTCCTTTTGGACGACCAGGAGATCGGCCAGGTGCCGGTGCAAAAGCGCGAGAAGGCGATGGTCGGCTATCTGCAGATGGTCTTCCAAAACCCCTTCGATACGCTCAACCCCAGCCACACCGTCGGCGCGCAGATCGCCCGCGTCATCCGCAAGTTCGGCGTCGAGCGCGAGCCCGCGAAGGTCAAGCAGCGCGTCATGGAGCTCCTCGACACGGTCAAGCTGCCGCGGGATTTCTATCGACGCCGGCCGCGTCAGCTTTCGGGCGGGCAGAAGCAGCGCGTCGGCATCGCCCGCGCCTTCGCCGGCAACCCGAAGGTGGTCGTCGCCGACGAGCCGGTCTCCGCGCTCGACGTCTCGGTCCAGGCGGCGGTGACCCAGCTGTTGATGGACATCCAGCGCGAGCACCGCACGACCCTGCTGTTCATCAGCCACGACCTCTCGCTCGTGCGCTACCTCGCCGACCGCGTCGTCGTGATGTATCTCGGCCACATCGTCGAGCAGGGCACGACGGACGAGGTCTTCAGCCCGCCCTACCATCCCTACACCGAAGCGCTGTTGTCGGCCGTGCCGATCGCCGACACCTCGATCCAGAAGAAACACGTCGTGCTCGAAGGTGACATGCCGAGCGCGGTGAACCCGCCGCCGGGCTGTCCCTTCCAGACCCGCTGTCCGCGCAAGATCGGCCGGATCTGCGAGGAGGAGGTGCCGCCCGAGCGCGTCTTCGGCGGCGGCCACCGCATCCGCTGCCACCTCCCGGCTGAGGACCTCGAGGCGATGGCGCCGGTGATCGTCCTCGCCAAGGACGCCGCAGCGCGGGACCAAGCGGAAGTAACCGGGGATTAAGACCGGCGCGCGAGACTGCTCCGAGCGATCCTGATGGCCTGAGGAGCGACATCGATGCGCGCCGAGACCGCCGACGGCGATGGCAACGTCCCGGTTGGAGGGCGGCGCGCTGCGTTCCCCGGCGCGGGCCTCCGCACGCCACACGCGCGCGCCGCCCCCGGGCGCTGATGCGCAAACGCCATCGTCTCTTCGCTCTCGCTCCGGTGGCCCCCATGGCCGTATTCGCGCCGCCGCGCCTTCTCGAGGGCATGCGCTGCGGCTGGAAACCGGGTGAATCCCCCACGCGCGTCGCGACCGCGACCCCCGATGCGCGCCGCCTCTTGCTGGTCGGGAACGCGAGCTTTCTCGCGCACCGTCGCGACCGGCCGCGACGGTGCGCGGCGCGCGGCTACCGCTCACCGCCGCAGCCGCGTGAGCGCGCGCACGCAGAGGCTGATCGAGCGCTTCGGGGTTCGGCCGCATCGTCGGCGGCCGGCGGCGTCGGTCCATGGCGTCGGCGTCATCGAGCCGGGTCCCTCGACCAGCTGGTGCGCCTCGCCGCGCCGGAGCAGGCGGCCGGCGGTGGCGAGCTCACGCTCGCCCGTGCCCGCGCCGGCGTCGCGCCCATGCGCCGTGCCAGGCGGGCGGAGGGGTGGACCTTGCCTTTGGCCCCGGGCTTACCCGGGCGCACCACGCGGACGGCGGCCGCGCGGCGTGAACGACGCAACGATCGGGCGAGCGGCTTCGTCGACCGTGGCGACGCCGGCGGCGAGCCCGCGGCCGCGGCCGAGGAGACGGAGGCGATGGATTTCGTGAAGGTCGACGACGTGGTCCTGTTGACGCGGCGCGACGGTGAGCCGACGGCGCGGCCGGTCGTTCTGATCAACCCCCTCGGCACCGATCTGCGCGTCTGGGATCGCCTCACCCGCTATCTCACCGACCGCTTCCACGTCGTTCGCTACGACATGCGCGGCCAGGGGCTCAGTACCATCGGCGCGGCGCCGCTCGATCCCGTGCGCCTCGCCGCCGATCTCGCCGTCTTGATGGATCAGCTGGATACGGGCCCCGCGGTGGTGGTGGGGCTCGAACTCGGCGCGCTGGTGGCCCTCACCTTGAGCCGTGACCGCCCGGAACTCGCCCAGGCCCTCGTCCTCATCGCCGGCGGCTGCCGCCTCGACACGCCCGAGGCGTGGCATCGGCGGGCGCAGCGGGCGACGAGCGGGGGCCTCGCCGCCGTCGTCGAGGAAACCCTCGAGCTCTGGCTGCCCGCGGCGCTTCGCACCCAGCGCCCCGACGAGGCCCGCCTCTGGCGGAACATGTTTTTGCGGGCACCGCCGGCCGGCTACCTGGCCGGCTGCCGCGCGCTCGCCGTCGGCGACGCCGCGGCCGCCGCGGCCGCGGTCCACGTCCCCACCCTGGCG
>JBKHCM010000044.1:0-23893 GCA_046541805.1 Alphaproteobacteria bacterium | reverse complement strand
CGCTCATCGCCCGTCCCCGCGGCCGACGGCGCTCGCGACCGCGACGCCGAGCACCACGGCGCCGGTGACGACGACCAGAAACCAGCTCGCCGGGTTGGCGGCGAAGCGGTTGGCGTACCAGAGCGTGAGCGTCGCCAGATCGGCGTCCGTCGGCACCGCCACCGGCCGCACCGGCGTGGCGATGGCCATGGGCTCGGCGTCCAGGCGCCAGGCGGCGGCCGTGCCCTCGAGCTGGTCCCAGCGTTCGGGGCGGACGAGATCGGTGATGGCCCGCTCGAGGCCGTCGGCGTCGACCGCGACCACGAACAGCTCGGCGCCGAGACCGCCGCGCTCGCCGCGGCGCGGGATGCCGGCGAGCGCGGCGTCGAAGTTGCGGTCGCTCGGCAGCCGCGTCACCTCGGCGACCTGGTCGAGGCGGAAGAAGGCGGTGGCGCGGCTGCGCCATTCCGCGAGCTGCGCCAGCTCGAGCGGCTGGACGAGCGGTGCGACCTGTTCGAGGCCGGTGGCCTGCAGGGTGGTTTCGGCCAGCGTGCGGAGGAGGCCCGGCCGCTCGGCCGCATCGAGCTCGTCGAGCCAGGCCGAGCGGCGGTCGGGCGGTTCCGGCGCCGCCTTGGCGATCCGGGTGGCGTCGGCGCCGCCGAGCACGACGTCGGCCAGCCCGGACGAGGTGGCGGCGCGCGGATCGAGCCGATCAGAGGTGCCGATCCAGATCGCGTGGGGCCGCTCGCTCGGCTGGGCGAGACGCATCTCCAGCTCCGGCAACGCCTGCTCGTGGCTCGCCGCGACCCGGGCGGCCAAAGTCCAGGCGGCGCCGATCACGGCCGGATCGGCGGCGGCGACGGTAAAGCCGAGCGTGCCGCCACCGCCGCGCCCGAGCGGGCCGTCGCCGGTCAACAGCGCCAGGTCCGGATAGTGGTCGACGGCGACCAGGGGCGGGATCTCGAGCTCGCTGTCGGCGAAGACCTCGACCCAGGAGTCCGGGGTGCGCGCGCAGGCGTCGGCGTCGCGGCCGACGAGGCCCGGGCGGAAGGCGATGGTATTGGCGCCGGGGCGAAAGCGGGCGAGCTCGAGGCGCACCCGCCGGCCGCGCACCATCGCGCCGTCCGGCTCGTCGAGCTTCAGCTGCCGCACCACCCGGCCGTTGACCAGCACCTCCAGCACCGCGCCCGCCGGCAGGCCCGGGGCGTGGGCGTAGTCGAGGTCGAGCGTCAGCTTGCGGTTGTCGAGCGCCATCAGGCCGGCGGGCATGGTCAGCTCGAGGTGCTGGGCGGCGGCGTCGAAGCGCAGCAGGCCTTGGGTGTCGAAGCGGTAGCGGGTGTCGCTGCGCAGGCTGCGGCGCGGCGCCGCCCGCGGCGCCAGCGTGCGCGGCAGCTCCGCCCACACCGCATCGGGCAGCACCAGATCGCGGTTGGCGAGCGCCGCCGCCGCCAGGTGCACCTCCGCCTCGGTCCGACCGGAGAGGATGACGACGAGGCTCTCCGGGGCCGCCGCCGGGCGGTGCAGGCCGAGCACCGGGCGATCGATCCGCTCGACCAGGGCCTCGGGCAGGACCTCGGTGAGCTCGTCGGCGGTGCCGAACAGGACGTTGACGCCCGCCGCCAGCTGCTCGGGGCGCAGCCGCGGCGCGGTGGCCGGGTCCGCCGCCGCCGGCGCGGGCTCGACCAGGCGATGGCGGACGGCGAGGCCGGCCTGCTCGCGCCTGAGCGACAGCGCGCCCGCGAGGTTGGCGCCGGTGGTCAACAGCGCGTCGTCGGGCATGCGGGTGGTCAACAGCGTCACCCCGCGGTCGACGATGCCCCAGCGCCAGCTGGCGCGGTCGAGATCGGCCAGCGTCACGGCGTCGTCCTCCGTTTCGGCGGTGAGCTTGAGGAACGATTGGCCGGCGCTCAGGCCGGTCCAGCTTTCGATGTCCGGCCGCTCGCAGCGCAGCTCTTGGGTGTAGCGGCCGACCAGCGCCAGCGTGTTGCGCCCGGCGCGGACCGCCTCGGCGGGCAACGCGATCGTCGCGTCCTGCTGGTGCCCGGTCGGCACCACCGGTAGACGCTCGACCAGCGCGCCGTTGAGGTAGAGCTCGAGCCCGGCCGAATCGGCGGTGAGTTCCGGGCTGTTGACCCAGCCGAGCTGCAGGTCGAGCGCGTCGACGCGGGCGTTGGGCGGAACGACGAAGTCGAAGGCGGCGCGCGGCCGCTCGACGTCGAGGGTCGGCAGCTCACCGTCGCGGGTGAGCGAGCGCAGGGTGACGACCCGGGTTGCCGGCGCCGCGGGCGGCGCGGTTTCGCTGGCGGCGGGCGCCGGTTCGGCCACGACCTTTGCGGCGGCGGCCGAACCGAACACCAACAGGCCCAACAGCGCGAGCCCGACGGCGGCGGCGAGCGCGCCGACGGGCGCGGGCGTCGGGCGGGGTGCCGCGCGTTTGCCGGGGGCGCTCAACAGGAGGCCGGCCATGGCGCCGAGCTGGCGCAGCCCGAGGCCGGCCAGGAGCACGAGCCCGGCCAGGAGCGAGCGGCGGCGGCGGCGGCCCGCCTGGAAGGCGGCCCAGCGCTCGCTCGAGCCGAAGAGCGTGGCGATCTGCGTGCGCTCGGCCTCCAGCGTCGCGGGCGTGAGGGCGACGCGGTAGCGGGTGGTGCCATCCGGCTGGCGGCGCGCGTCGAGGACGCTGCCGTCGAGCTCGCGGCCGATGCCGTCGACGCCGTGCTCCGCGGAGAGCCGCAGGCCGTCGCCGCGGACGAAGCGGGCGCGCGTGCCGGCCTTGACCACGACGTCGACGTGCTCGCCGTTGCTCGCGTCGATCCAGAGCGGGACCGTGGCCTCGCCGCAGCGGGCGAAGGCGCGGGTGCCGACCGGCATCCACAGCCGCCGCATGGCCGAGCCCCGCTCGAGGGTGGCGCCGAAGGCGGCGGTGACGATGACCAGGTTCAAGCTGTTCCAGACCAGCACGATGCTCAGATGCTGCACGTTGTAGGGCTCGTGCCAGAGCCGCCAGCCGGCGAAGATCTCGGCGGCCAGGACGGTGGCGAAGAGCAGCCCGAGCGGGGCGGCCAGCTGCGACATCAGATCCTCGCTGAGGACCTCGTTCTTGGGCGTCACCCGCCAGGCCGGGCGGCGCGGATTGCGCAGCACCGCCAGCACCGCCGGCGCCATGAACAGCGACTGGGCGGTCTCGTAGACGTCGGAGACGAAGGGCAGCCGCAGCTTGCCGTAGAGGAAGTTGTTGAGGGTCAGCGCGACGAAGATGTGCGGGGCGATGAACGCCACAAATTCCGGGAAGGTCGCGTCGATGATCTCAAGGTCGAGGAAGATGAACGAGAGCGGCGCGAGCAGGAAGGTGAGCCGCGTCAGCGAGAAGAACCAGAAAATGGCGCTGTTCAGATAGGAGAGGCGCTGCGGCAGCTTGAGGCCGGCCTTGGTCAGCGGGTTGTTCAACAATAGAATCTGCAGCATCCCCTGGCACCAGCGGGTGCGCTGCTGGACGAAGGCGGCGAAGGTGTCGGGGGCGACGCCGGCGACCATGGGGCGGTCGAGATAGAGGCTCTCGAAACCCTCGGCGTGCATGTTCAAGGCGGTGTCGGCGTCCTCGGTGATCGAGCTCGTCGAGATGCCGCCCACGGCCTCCAGGGCCGGCCGGGCGATGACGGCGGCGGAGCCGCAGAAGAAGGCGGCGTTCCAGTGGTCCATGCCCTTGAGGGTGTGGCCGTAGAACATCTCGCCCTCGCTCGGCATCCAGCCGAAGGTGTCGAGGTTGCGCTCGATCGGGTCCGGGTTGCGGAAGAAGTGCGGCGTCTGCACGAACCCCAGATTCGGCCGCTCGAGGAAATAGCCGACGGTCCGCTCCAAGAAATCGGCGGTCGGGATGTGGTCGCAGTCGAGGATCAAGATCAGATCGCCGGCGGTGGCGGCGAGCGCGGCGTTGACGTTGCCGGCCTTGGCGTCGGCGTTGTCGGGGCGGGTGCGGTAGGTGGCGCCGGCGGCGGCGCAGAGCTCTTGGAGCGCGCGGGCGCGGCGGCCGTTCTCGGCATCGGCCCAGACGCGGGCGTCGGTGCCGCCGTCGTCGAGGACGTGCACCTTCAGCTTGGACTTGGGGTAGCGGAGCTGGGTCGCGGCGATCACCGTCTGCCGCACCAGGCCCACCGGCTCGTTGTAGGTCGGGATGAAGACGTCGACGCTCGGCAGCGCGTCGAGGCGGTCCGGCAGCGCCGCCGGCTTGCGCGCGCGCGGCTTGGCGTTGGTGAACATGCCGAGCGCGTGCATCAAGAAGCCGTGGGTCTCGGCCAGCACGAGGACGAGGCCGACGGCGAAGCCGATCGTCTCGAGCGGCGGCAGCGTCTCGGTGTAGCGCCAGATCAAGTAGCGCAGCGAGACGAAGAGGCCGAACAGCACGATCGCCAAGCGCAGCCAGCCACCCGGCCGCAGCACGTAGAGCACGACGATCGCGGCGAGCGCGCCGAGGCCGAGATAGGCCTGGGCGCCGAGGCCCACGTCCAGCGTGGCGAAGGCGACGACGGCGGCGGCGACGACCAACCAGATGACGGACGAGAGCGACGGCATGCGTGATCTCCGAATCGAGGGCACCCCGCTCGCCGTCGCGGCGGTCGACGGTGGGGCGCCAAGGACGAATGGCGGCGGCGTCAAGCCGACGTCGCCCCGCTAGATCGCGCTTATGGTTAAAGTCAATCAATGGTTCTCTTCTGTTAATTCTATTAAAACGCGTGATGTGTATTGAGAGCATTATCGTAAACGCGCAAAATATCGAGCAAATGCAAGCCATTGCGCACGGGTCAGGCAAACGCTGAGGTTGAAGGCGGGGCGCGACGACCACCGCGGGGGCCGGTGCGGCGGCATACGACAATGCAGCACGAGGCGAGCCGCCGTTCGCGCGGCGCCGGGCGATGCCTCGAGACCGCCTGCACAAGACGTCGACGGCGAGGCGGCGATGGGCGAGCGAGCGCAGCGCGCGGGCGTTGGCCACGGGCGCGCCGGGCGGCTTATCGCGGCCGGCTTTCGGCGTGGCGCCGCACGGCGAGGTGGGCTGAGGGGTAGGCGGCGTCGGCGAGGCGGACGGCCTCGATCCCCTTGATCTGCGCGCGGACGGGCTGCAATCGCTCGAGATCCCGGCGCATCTCCGCCAGGGTGTTGGGCGGCAAAGGCTCACCGTCGGCCGTGCGCAGATGCGCCAGGCGATCGATCGCCCGCTTCAGCTTCGGCTTGAAGTGGCGAATGCCCAGCCTGGCCAGCGTCACCTTGAGGCGATGGATCAATCGCGTCCGCTCGCCCATCAGGTGTTGGTGCTCGCGGTTCGGGCGGCGAGCGTCTTCCTCGGCCAGCGTCGGGATCGCCGCCATCCGGCAGTGCTCAAGCTCACCACGCAGCCAGCCGAGGAAGGCGCGCATCAGCAGCGCCGTATCGAGCCGATCGGTCTTGGCACGCCGACCTTCGCGCGACACCGCCACACTGGCGGGGTGGATGACGTGACATTCGACACCGCGGGAGCGCAACCAACGCGCCAACCCGAAGCCGTCGCGGCCGGCCTCACAGGCGACGGCCACACGCGCGATCGTCTGGCCGCCCGTCGTCGCCGCCGCACGCCAACGCTGCGAGAGCTGCCGCCGAGCCTCCGGCTCCGGCAACAATTTCTGCCGGGGGCGACGCTCTACGCCGGGGACGAGGGCAGCGACCAGCCAACTCTTCAAGCTCAGCTCGACGACGACCAGCGTTCGGTCGTGATCGAGCACGACAGGGGCGTGAGTCGGGAGCGATGCCAGGGTCATGCTGCGCTCCAGGTTCCTGTGCGCAACGATGGTGCTATCGATCCATCGTCGCCCCCACAGCATTTGATCGCCGCGGCTTCGCCGTCGGAAGTTCCGCCTCCTGGCGGAACAGGGGGCGGACTTCCCACGCGGCCTCCATCGCGACCACCCGCCGGGGCACGGGTCCCCCGGATGCTCGAGGCACGCGAGGCGATGGGCCGCTCCCGGCGGGTCGGCCCGATCCGCTCCGCCGAGGACCGCGCCGACGGGATCACGATGAAGGATCGAGATGGACGCGGGCTAGCGCCGGCCCTCGCGCCACCAGGCGAAGACCTGGGTGCCGACCAGCAGGACGAGCGCGAGCCAGGCCGGCAAGAGCGCGGTCTCGGCGCTGCCGACGACGCGAAAACGGTCGTTCTCCACGAGCCCGATCCAGCCGCGCCCGGCGGCGGCGCGCGCTTCGCCCACCCGGCGAACCTCGGGGATGCCGCGCGCCTCGGTGAAGCGCTGCGCGCCGCCGCTGGTCTCGACGAGCGGGGCCAGCGGCGCGGCGGTGGCGCGCAGGTCCTCGAGCTCCTTGGGCGCCATCGGCCGCACCGCGGCGAAGGCGCGCTGGCCGTCGGCTTGATCGAAGCGGTAGAGCCCGGCCTCCGCCGCCGGCACGGTAGCCGTGAGCCGGCCGTGCTCGCGCGGGCGCAGCTCGACCTCGAAGCGCTCGCCCGTGGGCGTCGTCACCGTCGCCGGCTGCGGCTCGGGATCGAGGGTGACGCGCTCGAGCCGGATCGTGTCCTCGCCCGGCTCGGCGATCAGGCGCTCCTCCTCGAGCTCGGGCTCCTGCATCAGCCAGTGCACGAGGCGGCGGAGCAGCGTCTGCTGCGGGCCGCCCTCCGCGAAGCCGCGCGCCCACAGCCAGGCCTGGTCGGAGAGAAGCTGGGCGACGCGCCCCTCGCCGACGCGATCGAGCACCAACAGCGGCCGCTCGGCGGCGCCGCGCATGACGATCTGGCCCGGACCCTCCTCGACGTCGATCTGGCGGAACCAGGGGCCCCACTCGCCGTCCCAGTCCTCGCGCAGGGTGTCGGTTACCGGGTGCCGGCCGCCGAGCTCGGTGACCTCCGGGCGGAAGGACTGCTCGATGACCTGGCCCGAGGGTGCCAGCGGGATGACCCGGTCCAAGGGCGTGCGGGCGAGGCTCAAGGGCGTGGCGAAATCCGGTCCGGCGTTGATGAGGAGGCCGCCGCCCTCCTCGACATAGCGCGCGACGTTGTCGAGATAGTCCAAGGGCAACAGCCCGCGCCGGGCGTAGCGGTCGAAGATGATGAGATCGAACTCGCCGAGCTTCAGCTCGAACAGCTCGCGCACCGGAAAGGCGATCAGCGCGAGTTCGCCCACCGGCGTGCCGTCCTGCTTCTCGGGCGGGCGCAGGATCGTGAAGTGGACGAGGTCGACGGCGGGATCGGCCTTCAAGAGGTTCCGCCAGACGCGCAGGCCCTGATAGGGCACGCCCGAGACCAAGAGCACGCGCAGGCGGTCGCGCACGCCGGTGACGAAGGCGGTGGTGCGGTTGTTCAGGGTGCTGATCTCGCCCTCGAGCGGCGCCACCTCCACTTCGATGACGTTCTCGCCGGCGCGCTCGAGCTCGAAGGGCACCTCGACGCTGCGCCCCGGCACGACCACGAGCTCGTCGATGACGCGGCCGTTCTGGCGCACGGTCACCCGCTCGGACCCGGTTCCCCCGCCGCCTTCGCCGCCGCCCGCCTCGCCGCCGCCCGCCTCGCCGCCGTCGTCGGCGAGGGTGAGGGTGAAGCGCTCCTCCTCGCCGACCATGGCGTAGGAGGGCATGTCCTCGAGTACGAGCCGGCGGTCGATCTCGCCCGGTCCGCCGGGAATGACGTGGTGGACCGGGCGGCGTTCGACCCAGTCGGGCAACGCGTCGGGGACGTCGTGGACCTGGCCGTCGGAGACGATCACCGTGCCGGCGAGCCGGCGCGGGTCGATCTCGCCGAGGGCGCGTTCGACGGCGCCGACGAGCGCGGTGCCGTCGGCGCCGCCCTCGACCCCGACGTTGACGACCTCGAGGTCGTCGTCGCGGGCGAGGTCCGTGCCGATGGCCTCGAGCGCGGCGTCGGTGAGCTCGGGCCGGTCGCCGGCGGCCATGCTCGGGCTCGCGTCCTCGACCACCAGCGCGACATCCCGAAGCGGCTCGCGCTCCTCGCGGAAGAGCACGGGGTTGGCCAGCACACCCAGGAGCAGCACCAAGGGCGGCACCCGCCAGTGCGCCGCCGGCAGCCGGCCGAACATGGCGAGGATCAGCGCGACCGCGACGACGCCGGCGAGGACCGCCAACAGCCAGGGCGGCAGCAGCGGCCGGAAGAGAACGTCGACGACGGTCATTGACCGAGCCGCTCCAAGAGCGTGGGGACGTGGACCTGGTCGGTCTTGTAGTTGCCGGTGAGCGCGTACATGACGAGGTTGATGCCGACGCGGCGGGCGAGCTCGCGCTGGCGCTCGCCGCCCGGCGTCACCGGCAACAGCGGGCGGTCGGCGTCGTCGATCGCCCAGGCGCCGAGCCAGTCGTTGGCGGCGATGACGATCGACGAGACGCCGTCGTTGACGCCCGGCTGCGGACGGTCGACCCAGACCGGCTCGCCGATATAGCGGCCGGGGAAGTCCTGCAGCAGATAGAAGCTGCGGGTGAGCACGTGGTCGGGGCCGACCCGCTCGAGCGCCGGCATCTCGACCGCCTCCAACAGCCGCCGCAGCCTCTGCATGCCCGGCGTCCCCCGGCCGCTGCCGGGGACCGCGAGATGGGCGTCGCGGGTGTCGAAGACGACCATCCCGCCGCTCTCCAGATAGGCCAACAGGCGCTCACCGGCGGCCGTATCCAGCGGCTCGACGTCGTCGGGCAGTGGCCAGAAGATGATCGGAAAGAGCGCCAGCGGATCGTCCGCGATGTCGAGCGGCACCGGATCGCTGGTCTCGACCGAGGTGCGCCGCCAGAGGGTGGTGGCGAGACCCTCGAGCCCGGCGCGGGTGACGCGATCCAGCTCGCGATCGCCCGAGCGCACGAAGCCGAGGGGCGTGTCGCGCGTGAGCTCCGCCGGATCGAACGACTGCGCCGCGGCGGGTGCGGCCAGCGCCACGAGTGCGAGCGCCGCCGCGCTCGGTGCGGCGCGGCGGCCGTGGCCGCGCAGGAGGCCGACCGCCAAGAGGTCGAGCAGCAACAGCCCGAGCGCGGCCGCGAGAAACCAGGGCCGCAGATCGATCTCCGTGGCGCCGGCGAAGGGGCGCGGGGCGTGGCGAAGGTCGGCGGGGGTGAGGGCGATGAGGCCGGGCTCGCGGCGGGCGAGGTTGAAGGCACGCTCGGCGCCGACGCTCTCGTCCACCCAGATGCCCGGCGGCGTCGCCGGCCCGGCCTCGCCGTCCAGGAGGCGCCGGGCGGGCACCGGGGCGACCTCGGCTCCCGGCTCCGTCAGCCGGCCGGCGGCGTCGAGCACGCTGACCGGCCGCAGGACGGCATCGCCCGGCGGCGGCTGGCGGCCGCGGCCGAGATCGGCGGCGCGCTCCAACAGGGCCACGAAGCTGCCCGACAGCGCCAGGTCCGACCAACGGGTGTTGGCGGTGGTGTGCACCAGCATCAGCCAGCCGTCGCCGCGGCGCTCGCCGGTGACCAGGGGGGTGCCGTCCTCGAGCACCGCGAGCGTGCGCTCGTCGAGCTCGGCGGAGGGCTCGGCCAGGACCTGGCGGCGCACCCGCACCTCGGCGCTCACCGGCACGCCGGCGAGCGGGCCGTCGGCGACGAAGCGGTCGAGCGGCAGCGGCTCGTTCCAGGAGAGCGCGCCGTCGAGGCGGCGGCCGCCGCGGCGCAGCTCCACCGGCAGCAGCGGGTCGCCCGTGCGCTCGGCGAGGTTGGGTCCGGCGAAGCGCAACAGCACGCCGCCCTCCTCGATCCACGCCTCGAGCCGCTCTTCCTGTTCGATGCTGAGTTCCTGGTCGTCGAGCAGCACGATCGTCGCCGGCTCGTCCTCCAAGAGCGCGCCGACATCGCCGGCGGTCACCCGCGCCCGCCCGGCGAGCGCGCGCTCGACGAAGAAGCGCGCGGAGACCAGCGGCTGGCTCTCGCCGGCCCCGCCGGTGGCGACGATGCCGACGGTGCGCGCGCCGAGGCCACGGTCGGTGAGGACGACGTCGCCGGCGGTGCGCGCCGGCATGCGCTCGAAGCGCCGGGCGCGCTCCAGGACCGGCGGCGGCAGCTCGAAGCGGACCTCGGCCGTCGTCGCGTCGGCCGCCAAGGTCGCCTCCTCGACGCCCAGCACCTCGCCATCGCCACCGAGGGCGCGGACGGTGACGGTCTCGCCGGCGCCGGCGGTCGGCCGCAACAGCCTGAGCACCACCGCGCCGCCGGCGTCGCCGGCGGGGGTGAGCAGGCTCGCCCGCGAGCCCGGCGGTGGCGCCATCACCCGCACCGGCCCCAGCCGGTCGAGCTCGCGGGCGAGCCGATCGGCGGCGTCGCCGCCGGCGCGGTCGCGGGCGACGCCGTCGCTGAGCCAGACCACGGTGGCGCGGTCCAAGGCGAGTTCGCCCAGGCGCGCCGCCGCGGCGGCGCGGTCGGGCCACCACGGCACCGGCATGAGCGCCGCCATCGCCTCGCGCGCCGCCCCGGCGCCGGTGGCGGCGGCCGGCTCGGGCGCGCTCGCGGGGGCGGTGGTCAAGAGCACGACCTCGCGGCCCTCGCGCTCGGCTTGCGCGATCTCGGCGAGCCCGCGCTCGCGCATCGCCTCCCAGTGCCGGGCCGCCGCCCAGCCGTCGTCGACGACGAGCACCAAGGGGCCGGCGCCGGCGAGCTGGGGGGCGGGGTTGATGAGCGGCCGGGCGGCGGCGAGGATCAGCGCCGCGATGGCGGCGAGGCGCAGCAAGAGCAGCCACCACGGCGTGCGGCGCGCCGTCGTCTCCTGGCGCGTCAGCATCATCAAAAAGCGGATCGGCGGGAACGGAACCTCGCGCGGCGGCGGCGGCACCAGCCGCAACAGCCACCACAGCGCCGGCAGGCCGACCAAGGCGACGAGCAGCCACGGCTGCGCGAAGGCGAGGGGACCGAGGCCCAGCATCACCGCACCCCGAGCGCCATGTAGGCGGGCAAGAGCGCCTGCTCGGGCGGGTGGTCGGTGCGGTGCAGGGTCGTGCGCCAGCCCAGGCGGCGGGTGACGTCGGCGAGGGCGGCGCGATGCTCGGCCAAAAGCCGCTCGTAGTCGGCGCGGACGCGGTCGACATTGCCGATCAACGCCACCCCCTCCTGCTCCATGCCGGTGAAGCGCACCCGGCCGGCGTAGGGGAGCTCCAGCTCGGCGGGATCGAGCACGGCGATGACGAAGCCGGCGACGCCGAGGCCGTGGATGAAGCCCAGCCACGCCTCGATGCGCTCGCGCGGCATCAGCCAGTCGGAGACCAGGACGACGCGGGCGTGCTTCGGCAGCGGCCGCCGCGGCAGGGCGTCGTCGCCGGCCCCGGGCGCGCTGGCGCCGGCGGGGGCGGTCTCGAGCACGCCGCGCGCGGGCGGCCGGTCGAGCTGCTCGGCGAGGCGGGCGAGCGCGGCGCGGCCCGCCATCGGCGGCGTCGGCGAGGTCAGCGCGGCGACGCGCTCGCCGGCGCGCAACAGCAGCGATGCCAGCGCGAGGGCGAGCACCTGGGCGCGCTCGTACTTGGTGGGGCCGTGGCGCGAGCGAAAGCCCATCGACGCCGAGCGGTCGACCCAGAGCCAGACGCTCTGGGCCGCCTCCCACTCCTGCTCGCGCAGGACCACGCGGTCGCCCTTGGCGGACTGGCGCCAATCGATGGCGGCGGTGGCGTCGCCCGGCTGATAGGGGCGGAATTGCCAGAAGCTCTCGCCGACGCCGACGCGGCGGCGGCCGTGCACGCCCTGGGCGACGGTGGCGGCGACGCGGTCGGCGGCGACCAGCAAGGGCGGCAGGCCGGCCCCGACCCGCTCGGCCTCGTGGCGGCGGCGGACGGGCGCGCGCTCGCTCATGCGGCGATGGTGCGCTTGACGAGGTCGTCGATGACGTCGGCCAACGTCACGCCGTCGGCGCGGGCGGCGAAGGTGAGCGCCATGCGGTGCTTCAACACCGGATAGGCGAGCTGGGCGATGTCCTCGCTCGACGGCGCGAGGCGGCCGCCCAAGAGGGCGCGGGCGCGCGCGGTGAGCATCAAGGCTTGGCTCGCCCGCGGGCCCGGCCCGTAGGCGATGCGCTCGGCGAGGTGCGCATCGTCGCTGCTCTCGGGCCGGCCGGCGCGCACGAGGCGCAAGATGGTGTCGACCACCTGCTCGCCGACGGGGATGTTGCGCACCAGCCGCTGCAGCCGTTCCAGCCCGTCCGGGTCGAGCACGGCGGTGACCTCGACCTCGCCCGTGCCGGTGGTGGCCAGCATCATCTGCCGCTCGGCCTCGCGGTCCGGGTAGTGGATGTCGATCTCGAGGAGAAAGCGGTCGAGCTGGGCCTCGGGCAGCGGGTAGGTGCCCTCCTGCTCGATCGGGTTCTGGGTGGCCAGCACGTGGAAGGGGTGCGGCAGGAACCGGTCGGCGCCGGCGATCGTCACCCGGCGCTCCTGCATCGCCTGCAACAGTGCCGCCTGGGTGCGCGGGCTGGCGCGGTTGATCTCGTCGGCCATCAACAGCTGGCAGAAGATCGGGCCCTCGATGAAGCGAAAGGCGCGTCGGCCCTCGGCACTCTCCTCCAACACCTCCGAGCCCAGGATGTCGGCGGGCATGAGGTCGGGGGTGAACTGCACCCGCTTTTGCGCCATGCCGATGACCCGGGCGAGCGTCTCCACCAACCGGGTCTTGGCGAGGCCGGGCATGCCGACGAGCAGGCCGTGGCCGCCCGCCAGCATGGTGACGAGGCTGAGCTCCACCACCTGCTCCTGGCCGAAGATGGCCTTGGCGATCTCGGCCTTCACGCGGGCGAGCTGGTCGATCGCATGGTCGACCTCGTCCAGGAGTTCCTGCTCGCTCACGCCGTCCTCCTTCGCGGGTGCACCGTCCGCGTCTTGCTCGCACCCCCTCAACATCACACATTTAGCGCATGGTCCAGGATGGGGCGAATCGAAGAATCAGCGACGCGTTCGCTCAACTCGAACGCGAGATCGCCGCCGGCCGCCCGCCGCAGGAGGATTACGACCTGCGGATCACGCGGGACGGCACCTGGCTCTATCGGGGCTCGCCGATCCGGCGCCCCGCCATCGTCAAGCTGTTCGCCTCGATCCTCCATCGGGCGAGCGACGGCAGCTACTGGCTGGTGACCCCGGCCGAGCGCACCCGCGTCCATGTCGACGACGTCCCCTTCGTCGGCGTCGAGCTCGCCGTGCGCGAGGCCGGCCCGCGCCAGCGGCTCGAGCTGCGCACCCATCTCGGCGAGTGGGTGCCGATCGATCGGGCCCACCCGCTCACGATGAAGCCGCAGCCCGCGGGCGCGGCGGTACCCTATGTCGACCTCGGCGGCGGGCTCGAGGCGCGCGTCGCCCGCAACGTCTTCTACGAGTTGGCGGATCTCGCCGAGCCCGACGCCCGAGGCCGGGGGCTCGGCGTATGGAGCCACGGGACCTGGTTCCCGCTCGAGGAGGACGCCCGCGAGAGCGCCTCGTGAGCGCCTTCACCCCCGGTGCGGTGCGCGAGTGCCTGCGCCGGCGCCCGCCCTTCGGGCTGATCACCGGCGATCAGGACAACCGCCGCTTCTCCCGCCAGCGCACCCGCGCCGCGGTGCTGGTGGGCATCGTCGGCCGCGGCGAGCCGACCGTCATCTTGACCCAGCGCACCGCCCATCTGCGCGACCACGCCGGCCAGATCAGCTTTCCGGGCGGGCGCATGGAGGCGGACGACCCCGACCCGGCCGCCACCGCCCTGCGCGAGGCGCAGGAGGAGATCGGGCTCACCGCCGCCAGCTGCCGCATCCTCGGCGAGCTCAATCCCTACGACACCATCACCGGCTTTCGGGTCTTTCCCATCGTCGCCTGGGTCGAGCCGCCGCTGAGCTTCGCGCCCGACCCCATCGAGGTCGAGGAGGTCTTCGAGGTGCCGCTCGCCTTCGTCGTCGATCCCGCCAACCACCGCCGCGACAGCTACCACAAGGGCGGCGTCAAGCGGAGCTATTGGGTCGTGCCCTACCGCGAGCGCTACATCTGGGGGGCGACCGCGGCGATGCTGGTCAATCTCGCCACGCTCCTGCGCGGCGAGGAGGAGGTCCCGCAGGCGCCCTGAGCCGGCTCAGGGCGCGATCGGCGGGCCGACGCATTCGAGACCGTGGCGCGCGGCGATGGTCTCGATCAGGGCGATGGCGCCCGGCGGCGCGCGCCCGGGCCTGGGGCTCGCGGCACGGCCGCTGGAGGCCGACCGGCGTGATCGTCGCCATCGAGCGCAAGGGCTCGGCGCCGATGTCGAAGACGGCGTCGGGCGTGCCGGGCGGGATCATGACGATGCCGCCGGGGGCGCGCTCGGCCCGGTCCTCGCCGCCGGTGAACAGCACCCGCCCCGCCGGCACGCGGACGACCTCGCGCGCCTGCGGTCGCCGTGCAGGGACGGCCCGGCGCCCGGCGGCACGTGCTCGACCCGCAGCGACGGCGCGGCGCCCTCGTCCTCGGCGGTGATGTCGAACGCGCGCGGCAGACCGAAGGCGGTGTTGCGCTCGCCCGTGCCGGGCAGGCGCCGGTGCAGACGCGGCAGCGACGACGCCGTGGCGACGCGGTCTCCCCGGCGAGGACCACCGGTGGCCCGCCATCATGCCACCGCCGCGGCGCCCGCGCCCTGGGCTTAGGCCCAAGCCTGCGCCCCACCGAGGGCCGCGAGCGCGGTGGCGAGTGCTGCCGGCGGCGGGGCCTCGACGTGCACCGGCGGCTTGTCGGCCGCCATCGGCAGGGTCAGCGCGCGGGCGTGCAACATGAGCGGCCCGGCCCGCGCCGCGCCGCTGCCGTAGAGCCCGTCGCCCAGGATCGGACAGCCGAGCGCGGTCAGGTGCAGCCTGAGCTGGTGGGTGCGGCCGGTGCGCGGCGTCAAGACGAGCCAGCTGCGCCGGCCGTCGCTCGCCCGCACCTCCCAGTCGGTCACCGCCGCCCGGCCGGCGGCGTCGTCGAGCACCATGCGCCAGCCGCGGGCGCCGTTCACCTTGGCGATCGGCCGCGCGATCCGCCCGCGCGCGCTCGTGGGCACGCCCTCGACCACCGCCCAGTAGGTCTTGGTGGCGCGCTTTTCCTCGAACAGCCGGCCCAGGCGCTTGAGCGCGCGGCGGTGGCGGCCGAGCGCCAGGCAGCCCGAGGTGTCGCGGTCGAGGCGGTGGGCGAGCTGCGGCGGCGCGGCGTAGCCGAAGCGCAGCGCCGGCAGCAGCGCCTCGAGGTCGGCCTCGCCCGCAGGGCCGGCGTGCACCGGCATGCCCGCGGGCTTGTCGAGGACGATGAGCCAGGGGTCGAGATGGAGCACGCGCGCCCGGATCGCCGCGGCGTCGGGGCGCGCGGTGAGCTGGCCGTCGTCGACCGGGCGCGCGCGGGCGGCGCGCCCGGCGCCGGAGCGGGGGCGAAGCCGGCTCAGCGCTCGCTCGGCTCGAAGTCTAGGCTCGCCGAGTTCATGCAGTAGCGCAGCCCGGTCGGCCGCGGCCCGTCGGCGAAGACGTGGCCCAGATGGCTGTCGCAGCGCGCGCACAGGACCTCGGTGCGGCGCATGCCGAGGCTGCGGTCCTCGTGCTCGGCGACATGGCGCGCATCGATCGGCTGGGTGAAGGACGGCCAGCCCGTGCCGCTCTCGAACTTGGCGGCGGCGTCGAAGAGGGGCAGCCCGCAGCCGACGCAGCGATAGGTGCCCGGTCGCTTCTCGTGGACGTAGCGCCCGCTGAACGGCCGCTCGGTGCCGGCCTCGCGGGCGATGTGATAGGCCTCCGGCGTCAGCTGCGCGCGCCACTCGGCCTCGGTCTTCGTCACCTTTTCCATCGCTCGCCTCTTTTTGGAGTGTCGGCACAAATGTAGGCGCACGCGCGACCGGTTGCAGGGCGCGCCGGCGTCGCTCCTGCGCCGCCGGCGGTCCCGGCGCGGGTCGGGCTCAGTCGGCACCGCGCGGGGGCGGGGCGGCGGCGCCTGCCTCCAAGACCCCGCGGGCGGCGAGGAGGCGGCCGCCGAGCAGGGCGCAGGCGACGAGCGTGATCACCGCACCCGCGACCAAGGGCGTGCGCAGGCCGGTGAGGTCGGCCGTGGCCCCCATCAAGAGCGCGCCGGTGGCGGGGCCGGCGCGGAAGATGATGCCGTAGAGCGACATGACGCGGCCGAGCACGGCCTCGGCGACGACGCGTTGGGTCAGCGTCTGGCTCGCCACGCCCGTGGTCGCGATGGCGAAGCCGCTCATGACGACGGCGGCGAGCGCCGTCGCCAGGGTGGGGGCGAGCGCCAGCACGAGCAGGCTGGCGCCGGCGGCGACGTGGCCGCCGACGGCGAGGCGGGTGAGGCCCACCGCGCTCGCGCGCTGGGCGAGGTAGAGCGCGGCCAGGATGGCGCCCACGCCGATGCCGGCGGACAGCATCGCCAGCCCGTCGGCGCCGCGGCTCAGCACCTCGGCGCTGTAGACCGGCAACAGCTCGATATAGCCGCGCATGGCGACGCCGGTGATGACCAAGAGCAGCATGATCGGGCCGATGCCGGGATGGCCGGCGGCGTAGCGCACGCCATGGGCGATGTCGGAGAGGAGCCCGCCGCGGCGCCCGGCCGTCGGCGCCGGCGGCTCGAGGTGGAGGCCGCGGATGAGCGCCAAGAACCAGAGCGAGGTGAGGGCGTCGATCACGAAGACGGCCTCGACCCCGACGCCGACGATGACGCCGCCGGCGAGCGACGGGCCGACGAAGCGCGCCAGGTTAAAGACGATGGCGTTGATCGCGATGGCGGTCGGCAGATCGTCGGCGCGCACGAGCGCGCGGGTGAGCGCCATCCGCGAGGGCTGCTTGAAGCCCATGGTGACGCCGTTGGCGAGCACGATCAGCGCCAGGAGCTCGATCGTCATCAACTCGAGCGCGGTCAACAGCGCCAGCGTCGCCACCAGGACGACCGAGATCGCCTGCGTCACCCGCACGATCCGCAGGCGCGAGCGGCGATCGGCGACGGCGCCGGCGAAGGGGGTGACGACGATGGTCGGAAAGAGGTCGGCGAAGGCGACGAGCCCGACCCACAAGGCGGAGGCGGTGAGCTCCCAGGCGAGCCAGCCGACCGCGATCCGCAGCCCCCACATGCCGACGAGCGAGACCGCGTTGCCGGCGGTGAAGCGGGCGAAGTCGCGGTTGGCGAAGGCCTGGCGAAGGTTGGCGGTGCCGCGGTCGAACACGTGGAGACGCTCCGTCGCCTCCACCCTACCGGGCGGCGCGGCGCCGGACAGCGCCGCGCGCGCAAGCGCTCAATGCAGCGCCGGTCGGCGCAGATAGTCCTCGCGGTTGCCCGAGGTGACGGTGATGGTCCGCGCCTGGCCGTCGCGCAGGACCGTGAGCGGCACCTCCGTGCCCGCCGGCCCCAGGTTCCACATCGTGCGGTAGAGATCGGCGAGGCTCTCCACCGGCATGCCGGCGACCTCCACCACGACGTCGCCGGCGTCGATCCCGCTCTTCGCGGCGGGGCCGGTGTCGGCGGTGGCGGTGACCTCGATGCCCTCGTCGGTCTCCGCCGGGTAGAAGCCGAGCCAGGGCCGCGGCGTGCGGCGCACCCGGCCGTAGCTCACCAACTCGTCGAGGATCGGCGGCAACAGGTCGGCCGGCACGAACATGTTGCCGCCCTGGGTTTGCCCGCTGGCGGTCGTGGTCTGGACCAGAAGCGAGCCGATGCCCAAGAGCTTGCCGGTCTCGTCGAGCATCGCCGCGCCGGACCAGCGCGGATGCGCCGGAACGGTGAAGAGGGCCTGCTCCAACAGGTACTCCCAGTAGCCGGCGAACTCGCGCTTGGCGGCGAGGCGCGATTTCATCGCGTTGCTCGGCCCGCCCGGGCCGGCGATGACGACGGGGCTGCCCACCTGCGCGCCGGCGGCGGGCGCGATCTCCAGCGCCGGGACGTCGAGCTTGCCGAGCGCCTGCAACAGGCCGAAGCCGGTGGCCTGGTCGTAGGCCACGATGTCGGCGGGCGCCGCGGTGCCGCGGTTGGTGCTGAGCCAGACCTGGCTCGCCTCGGTGACGAGATAGCCGATGGTCAAAACCAGCCCGTTCGCGTGGATGACCACGCCGGCGCCCCGCCGCTCGGTGCCGAGCGGCTCGGCGGTGAAGGCATCCTCGGGCACGTCGGCGCGCAGGCCCACGACCGCGTCCGCGATGCGGTCGAGATCGAAGCCGAGCTCGCCCGGGTCGGGCTTGGCGTCTTCGGGGATCGTGCCGTCCTCGACGTCGGTCATCACGGCGGCTCCACGTTTTTCCGACCACCGCTCAGGTTCGAGAGGATGGCGCATCGGGTCAATACCCACGGGCGGCGAGATCGATCGCCTGGGCGTCGACCGAAGGGGCGTGGTCGATGCGCGCCGGCGCGGTGAGGACGGCGGCGAAGCGGCGATGGCGGCCGTGGTCCAAGGCCGAAGGCGCCGGCACCGGCGGTGGCAGGGTGTCGTCCCGGGCGCGCCGCGGCGCGTCGTCGTCGAGGCGGTCGCGCCGGGCGACGTCGACCAGCGCGGCATCGCCCGCCGCGCCTCCGCCTCGACGTCGAAGGCAGGGCCGGGCTTGCCCCCGATCTCCAGCGGGTTCAGCTCGACATTCGGGCAGCCGGCGGTCACCGCGTCGACCTGGCCCGAGATCAGCGACGGCATCGGCGCCGCTACCGCCCGCCGCCCGCCGGCAGGCGGTGCCGCGGCGTCCGCGGCCGCGTCTCAGCGCGCTGCGAGGCCCATCTCCCAAAAGCCGATCTCGAGCCGGGTCGCGGTGGTGAAGCCGGCGCGGAGGTCGTGCCAGCGCGGATGCGTCCACGGCTCGGGGCCGAGCCGGTGGGCCAGCACGCGCTCGAGCTGCGCCACCGCCGCGGCGGCGCCCGACTGGTAGTCGTCGCCGGCATAGGTGGCGATCCAGGCGTCGTAGGGGTTGCCGACGCGTTTGGTGGCCGGATCGCCGGCGAGGCGGAAGCCGATCTCGGCGTAGCCGATCACGCAGGGCATCAAGGCCACGAGCAGGTCGGCGAGATCGCCGGTGAAGCCGCGCTCGAGGACGAAGCGGGTGTAGGCGGCGTTGGCCGGATCCTCGGGCGTGGTCTTGAGCTGCTCGGCGTCGAGCCCCCAGCCGGCGCAGGTCTCGACGTGAAGCTTGAGCTCGTCGTCGATCAGGGTGTGGACCACCGACACCGCTGCGCGGATGTCGTCGACGTCCTCGCTCTTCACCGCCACCAGCGCCCAGGCGCGCGCGAAGTGGACGAGAAAGCGGTAGTCCTGGACCAGGTAGTAGCGAAAGGCGGCCTGATCGAGCGTGCCCGCCTTGAGCTCCTCGACGAAGCGGTGGTGGGTGAAGCGGCGCCACTCGTCGCCGGCGTCGTGGACCAGGCGGGCCGAAGCGGTGCCGGGCTGGACGGTGTAGAGCTCGCTCATCGTCTCCTCGTTCAGCTGGTGGCGCGGGCGCCGAGAAAGGCGTGCATCGCGATCCGCGACCAGGTCGCCTCGCGGTCGCGGAAGTCGCGGTAGCTCCGGGCGATCTCGCCCTCGAGGCCGGGCCGCGCGGCGAAGTCGGCGTAGAGGTCGTCGGCGGCGGCGCGGGCTCGGGCCACGATCGCCCGGGGCAGCTCGCGCAGCTCGACGCCGAGCTCGCCCGTGAGCTTGGCGAGCGCGGCGGTGTTGCGGCGCTCGGCCTCGCCCAGCGCGATGGCGTTCTCGGTGGCGCAAGCGTGCTCGAGGACCGCGCGCAGGTCGGAAGGGAGCGCGGCCAGCGCCTTGCGGTTGACCAGCGCCTCGCCCGAGCCGTTGGGCTCGTGGATGCCGGGCCAGTAGTAGTAGGAGGCGGCGTCGTGAAAGGCGAGGGCCAGGTCCGAGGCCGGCCCGGCGAACTCGGCGGCGTCGATCGCGCCGGACTTGAGCGCGGTCAGCGTCTCCCCCGGCGGCAGCGAGACCTGGACGACGCCCAGCTCCTTGTACATCCGCCCGCCGAAGCCGGGCATGCGAAAGCGCAGGCCCTCGAGGTCTTCGGGGCCGGTGAGCTCACGGCGGAACCAGCCGGCCATCGACATCCCGGTGTTGCCGGCGAGGTAGGGCTTGACGCCGAGATCGGCGTAGTAGCGGTCGTAGAGCTCCTGGCCGCCGCCCTCGTAGATCCAGGCGTTGTGCTCGTGCGGCACCAGCCCGAACGGCACCGCCAGGAAGAAGGGGGCGGCGGCGAGCTTGCCGGACCAGAAGACGGCGGCGGTGTGGCCGATCTCGGCGACGCCGCGGCCGACCGCGTCCATCACCTCGAAGGCGGGGACGAGCTCGCCGCCGGCGTGCAGCGCGATCGCGAAGCGCCCGCCGGACATCGCCTGCACGCGGTCGCAGACGCGCCGGGCGGAGACGCCGGGGCCGGGCAAATCGGGCGGCCAGGAGGTCGCCATGCGCCAGCGGACGGGTTTGTCGGCGCGGGCGACGAAAGGGGCGGCGAAGGGGGCGGCGAGCGCCCCGGCGGCGGTGCCGGCGAGGGCGCCGCGGCGGTCGAGGCGGCTCATGACCCCTCCGTCCAGAGCCGGTGGAAGTGGTGGACGGGGCCGTGGCCGTGACCGACTTGGAGCTCGTCGGCATGGGCGATGGCACCTTGGATGTAGGCCTTGGCTTCGGCTACGGCCTGCGGCAGCGGCACCCGCCTTGCCAGCCGCGCGGCGATCGCCGAGGAGAGTGTGCAGCCGGTGCCGTGGGTGTTCTTGGTCTGGGTGCGCGGCGCGTCGAGCCAGTGGGTCTCGCCGCCGTGCACGAAGAGATCGGGGCTCTCGCCGCCTTGCAGATGCCCGCCCTTCAAGAGGATGTTGGCGGGCCCGAGGTTCTGCAGCCGGGCGGCGACGTTGGCCATGCGGCCGCGCGCGGTGGGCGTCTCGATGCCCAGCAGATCCGCCGCTTCGGGCAGGTTCGGGGTGATGACCGTGGCCAGCGGCACCAGCCGGTCGCGCAAGGCCGCGACGGCGTCGGCCGCGAGCAGCCGATCGCCGCCCTTGGCGACCATGACGGGGTCGAGCACGACCCGCGCGGGGCGCCAGTGCGCGAGCCCGTCGGCGACGGCGGTGATGACCTCGGCGGTGCCGAGCATGCCGATCTTGACCGCATCGACGGCGATGTCGTCGAAGACGGCGTCCATCTGCGCGCGCACGAAGCCCGGATCGACCCCGAAGATGCCGAAGACGCCACGCGTGTTCTGAGCGGTGAGCGCGGTGACGACCGAGCAGCCATAGACGCCGAGGGCGGAAAAGGTCTTGAGGTCGGCCTGGATGCCGGCGCCGCCGCCCGAGTCCGAGCCGGCGATGGTGAGCGCGATGGCGGTCGTCATGGGCGGCTCCGTGCGAACAGGGCGGCGTCGACGGCGGCGCGCAGCCGGCGCGCGGCGGCCTCGACGTCGCGGCTGTGGAACAAGGCGGCGATGACGGCGACGCCGTCGACGCCGGCGCCGATGACCGCCGGCGCGCGCGCCGCGTCGATGCCGGCGATGGCGCAGGCGGGGAGCGCTCCCAGCCGCTCGCGCACCGCGCCCAAGAGCCGGGCGAGGCCCTCCGGTCCCAGCGGCACGTCGCGCGGGTGCTTGCTGGCGGTGGCGAAGGCGGGGCCGAGGCCGACATAGTCGATGCGGGCGTCGGATGCGGCCTCGTGGGGGTGGTGAACGGAGAGCCCGACGATCGCATCGTCGCCCAACAGCGCGCGGGCGCCCGCCGGGCTCAGATCCTCCTGGCCCAGGTGCACGCCGTCGGCGCCGGCGACCGCGGCGACGTCGACCCGGTCGTTGATCACGAGCGGCACCGTCGCCGGCAGCGCGGCCTTGAGCCGGCGCGCGAGCGCCACCGTCGCACGGGCGTCGCCCCGCTTGTCGCGCAGCTGCACCAGGGTCGCCCCGCCGCGCACGGCGGCGAGCGCCGCCTCGACCGGGTCGCGCGCGCCCATCGCCGCGGGATCGGCGATGGCGTAGAGCCGCAGATCGACGGGCCTCATGCGAGCTTCGCCCGGGCGGCGAGCTCGGCGCCGTCGAGGCCGTAGAGCGCGTCCAGGAAGGCGGCGGTGAAGCTGCCGGGGCCGCGCGCCTCCTCGCCCGCGATCTCGCCCGCCACCTTGAGGCCGGCGAGCGCCGCGGCGGTGGCGGCGAAGGCGTCGGGCTCGACCGCGAGGCAGGCGGCGACGAGGCCGGTGCCGGCGCAGCCCATCGCCGTGACGTGCGTCATCAGCGGATCGCCGCCGCCGATGCGGCGCCGGCGCCCGTCCTCCTCGACGAGGTCGACCTCGCCCGTGGTGGCGCGCACCGGCCCCGGCGGCGGCGTGAGCGCGTCCATCTCGGCGCGGTTGGCGCGCACGGCGGCCGGCGCGAAGGCCAAGAGCTCGCGGGCGAAGGCGAGGCGCTCGGGCGAACGCTCCACCTTCACCGGATCGAGCACCCAGGGCACGCCGCGGCCGGTCACGACCGGCAACGCGCGGGTGAGCGCGGCCCGGCGCGCCTCGTCGAGCATGCCGAGATTGGCGACGAGCGCGTCGGTGCGCGCGGCGAAGGCCTCGATCTCGCCGGGGGCCGCCGACATGCTCGGCTGGGCGCCCACGGCCAACAGCAGATTGGCGGCGAGCGGCTGCGCCACGGGGCTGGTGAGCACGTGCACCTGCGGCGCACGGCTGCGGACGCGGTCGAGCAGATCGGCAGCCTCTGCCGCCCAACTGCCCGCGTCGTCGCTCGGTCGGTCCACGTCCTCCTCCCGACGCCGCCGGAAGGAAAGGTCCGAAGCCCTCGAGAGCGCTACGGTCTCAATCCCTCCGCCGGCATCATCCGGTTCAGGTTCGACGGGTTCGCGCCGCGGCGCATCTCAGCCCCGAAGGGCACCCCGTTGAGACAGCCTCAGACCTAAGCCTTGGTGCCGGCTGCCGCAAGGGGCGGACGGACGTGGCACGTCGAGGCGGCGCTGCCGCCGCCGGCGCCCCATCGCCGCGACCGCCGCGACCGAAGAGTCTCGCGCCGGCGTTTCGGGAAAATCGAGGATGATGACCTTGCGCACCACGGCGAGCATGGCGAGGAGGATGACCATCTTCACCGGCACGATGCCGTCGCGGCGCTCGGCGACGACCCGGATCGAGCGCTTGAACTCGAGCGCGATGATGACGGTGAAGATCATGCCGAGGACGCGCTGGAAGACGGCGTGGTCGGTGGGATCGAAGGAGCCCACCAGGACCAGGGCGGTGAAGACCTCGGTCACCAGGTTCCCCAGCACCGCCAAGACGACGACGCCGATCAGCGCGGTCAGCAGGACGATGACGACCTGCTCGAAGCGGTCGTAGAGCGCCGACAAGGGCCAGGACCGGCGCCCGCCGCGGACGCGATCGCAGCGCTGCATGGTGCCGGCTTCCCGGCTCAGTCCGCCACGCCGGCGCCCGCCTCGAGCGCCGAGGCCGCCTGCATCACCGTCTCGAGATCCACTTGAAACCGCCCGACATAGCCGAGAAGGAGGAACAAGGCGGCCTGATCCCAGGCGGTGACGTGGGGCGGGGTCAGCGGCTCGCGCCTGAGCACGGCGGCGAGCGCGGCCCCGATCGCCGCCCAACGCATGAGCTCCGCGAACACCAGCCAGGTGAACGGCTCCGGCACCCAGGACGCCAGAAAGAGTGCCGTGGCGGCGATGCCGGCGGTGGCGATCAGCCGTGCGTCACCGTCCGGTTCGCCTTCGGGGTCGCCGCGCCAGCGGCCCCCGGTATCGACGTCGACCTGCATGCGGTCATCCCCTCTCGTTGAGCGAGACGACGAACAAGACGCCGGCCCCGCAGGCGCGGCGACCGGCCCCGAATTGACGCGAAGAGACGGAGCGGGTGGGCTCAGCCGCGGCGACGAGCCGACAGACGCCGGCGGATCTTGTCGTAGCCGGTCGCCAGCCGGCGACCGAGACCACGGCCGATGCCGCGTGCCCGTTCCAAACGCGTGGTGATCTGGACCATGGTTCGACACCCTCCTTGAAGCGATGATCCATCCACGGTCGCCGCGCCTTGCCGG
>JBKHCM010000153.1:0-6151 GCA_046541805.1 Alphaproteobacteria bacterium | reverse complement strand
GCGATCCGCGCCGCCGAGGCGCGGCTCGCCGCCGGCGAGGCCGACGCCGACGACACCGGCCACGAGCTCAAGTCGCTGCGCCTGCAGCTGGAGGTGCTGCAGGAGGACGCCGGCCGGCTCGTCGCCGCCGAGGTCGACGAGCGCGCCGTCGCCGAGGTCGTCGCCGACTGGACCGGCATTCCCGCCGGCCAGGTGCTCGCCGACAGCGCCACCGCCGCGGCGACGCTGCTCGACCGGCTGAAGGCGCGCATCGTCGGCCAGGACGCGGCGCTCGACGCGCTCTGCCGCCGCGTTCGCACCTATCACGCCCAGCTCGGCGAGCCGCAGCGCCCGGCCGGCGTCTTCCTGCTGACCGGCCCGAGCGGCGTCGGCAAGACCGAGACGGCGCTGGCGCTCGCCGAGCTCTTCTTCGGTGGGCCGCAGTCGCTGGTGACGATCAACCTCAGCGAATACCAGGAGGCGCACACGGTCTCGCAGCTCAAGGGCGCGCCGCCCGGCTATGTCGGCCACGGCAAGGGCGGGGTGCTGACCGAGGCCGTGCGCCGCCGGCCCTATGCGGTGCTGCTGCTCGACGAGGTGGAGAAGGCCCATCGCGACGTGCTCGAGCTGTTCTATCAGGTGTTCGACCGCGGGATGCTGGAGGACACCGACGGCCAGCTCGTCGACTTTTCCAACACGCTGATCCTGATGACCTCCAACGTCGCCGCCGAGCGCATCGCCGCCGCCACCGGCGCGGACGATCTCGCCGCGGCGATCCGCCCGGAGCTTCGGCGCCACTTCGCCGACGCGTTCCTCGGCCGCCTGGTGGTGGTGCCTTTCCGCGCGCTCGGCGAGGACGAACTCGCCGCCATCGCCCGGCTCAAGCTCGCCCGCATCCAGGACCGCTTCGCCACCGTGCACGACGTCGAGCTGACCTACGACGCCGCCGTCGTCGAGGCGCTCGTACGGCAAGCCGCCTTCGCCGAGACCGGCGCGCGCGCCATCGACGCACGGCTCACCCACGAGCTGCTGCCGGAGCTCGCCGGCGTCGTCCTCGAACGGCTGGCGGCGCGTACCCCTCTCGCCATCTGCCATTTGACGCTCGACGGCGGCGGCGCGATCGCGGTGGAGGCGCGGCCTTGAGCGCCGTCCGCGGCACGGCGGCGGCGTCGCTGAGGCTCGCGAGCCCGCTCGGCGAGGAGGCCGTGCCGCTCGCGCTCTCCGGCCGTGAAGCGCTGTCGGAGCCCTTCCACTTCCGCCTGACGCTGGCGCTCGGCGGCGCGGCCGATCCGAAAGCGTTGCTGGGCGAGCCGCTCGGCGTCACGCTCGTGGGCGACAGCGAGGCGGAGGGCGACCGCCGGCTGCACGGGATCGCCACGGCGGTCGAGACCGGGCCCGAAGGCGTGGTCGTCGAGCTCAGGCCGTGGCTCGCGCTCTTGGAGCTGCGCGCCGACCGCCGCATCTTTCAGACGCGAACGCCCGCCGAGATCGTCGAGGCGGTCGCGGCCGACGCCGGCTTTCGCGATCTCGAGCTGCGCCTACAGGGCAGGTACGACCCGCTCGACTACCGCGTGCAGGCCGGCGAAAGCGACTTCGCCTTCGTCACCCGCCTGCTCGCCGAGTTCGGCATCGGCTACTTCTTCGTCCACGCCGAGGACGCGCACACGCTGGTGCTGGTCGACGACCGGGCCGGCTTCGGGCCCGCGACGAACGCGGCCGAACTGCCGTTTCGTCCGGAGGGGAGCGCCGCGGCGGCTCTGACGAACGTGCGGGTGACGGCTCTCCACCGCGCCGAACGGCTGGCGACGGACCGGGTGACGCTGGGGGATTTTGCCTTCGCCACACCGTCGACGGTGCTGCGCGCCACCGCCGGCGACGGCACGCGGGAGGTCTACGCCCATCCGGGCGGGTTCGCGACCGGTGCCATCGGCGACGCCGCGGCTCGGCGTCGGCTCGAGGCGTATGCCGCACGGACCGCCTCGCGCATCGGGCGCAGCCCGTGCCGCCAGCTCGCCGCCGGCACGACGACGACGCTCGCCGAGCATCCCGATGCCGGGCTCAACGGCGAGGTCGTCATTCGCGCCGTCACGCACGACGCCCAGCGCAACAGCTACGAGGCGACGTTCGAGGCGTTCGCCGCCGAGGTGCCGTTCCGTCCGCCCCTGCCGCCGCGCGCCCCCGCCCGCGGGCTGGAGACGGCGAAGGTCGTCGGCCCCGCCGGCGAAGAGCTGTTCTGCGACGAGCACGGCCGCATCAAGGTCAAGTTCGCCTGGGACCGCGCGCCGGCCGAGGACGAGACCAGCTCGTGCTGGCTCAGGGTAGCGCAGAGCTGGGCCGGCAGCGGCTGGGGCGCCTTCGCGCTGCCGCGCATCGGCCAGGAGGTGCTGGTGGCCTTCCTCGACGGCGATCCCGACCGGCCGCTGGTCGTCGGCACGGTCTACAACGGCGACAACGCCACGCCCTACGGCCTGCCCGAGGCCGCCACCCGCACCGTCCTCAAGACCCACAGCACCCCCGGTGGCGAGGGCTTCAACGAGCTGAGCTTCGAGGATGCGGCGGGCGAGGAGGAGGTCTACCTCAAGGCGCAGAAGGACTGGCGCGTCGAGGTCGGGGGCGACGTCACCGAGACCATCACCGAGAACCGCTCGACGACGATCGAGAACGGCGACGAGAGCCTCACGATCGGCACCGGTGCCCGCACCGTCAGCGTGAAGGGGGCGCAGACGCACGACACCGGCGGCGCGCACACCCAGAGCGTCAAGGGCCCCTACACCCTCGATGTTGTTGGCGACGTCACCATCAAGAGCCGGGGCAGCATCACGCTCGAGGGGATGGGCGGCATCACCCTCAAGACCTCGGCCGGCGACATCACGCTGGACAGCGCGATGGGCCTCACCGGCAAGGCCGGCATGGCGCTCGCGCTCTCGGGCGGCACGACGATGGAGGTGAAGGGCAATGCGATGGGCACCATCGATGGCGGCGGCATGCTGACCGTCAAGGGCGGGCTGGTGAAGATCAACTGATGAGCGAGCCCGCGGCAACCAGGCCCGAAGCAACCAGCGTCACCCGAGACGAGGCGGGCCGCGTCGTCGCCCGCGTGCCGCTGCGCGACGGCGCGCCCCACGGCCTGGCCGAGGCGTTCGCCGAGGACGGCCGGCGCACGCGGGCGGCACCCTTTCGCGCGGGGCTCTTGGACGGCGAGGTGGTGGACGACGACGTCGACGGCGGCCGGCGGCTGCGCTTCACCTTCGCCGCCGGCGTGCTCGAGGGGCCGGCCGTCGTCGAGCAGGCGGGGCGACGGCTGATCGCGATGCACTTCAAGCAGGGTGCTCTCGACGGGCCGTTCGCGCTCTACGACGCGGCGAGCGGGCGGCTGCTCTACCAGGCCACCTACGCCGCCGGCCGGCTCCACGGCCTCGCCACCACCTTCGGCCCGGACGGCGCCAAGCAGCGCGAGAGTACGTACCGCGCCGGCCTGCTCGACGGCGAGGTCGTCGACTACGCGCCGGACGGCAGCGTCACGGCGCGCACCCGCTACCGCGCCGGCGAGCCCGTGGCGGCCGCGGCCGACGAGGGAGCGGGCGGTGACGCCGGCGAGCCGTGGTTTCGCCGCTGGGCGCGGACGCCGGAGCCACGGCGCTGACGCGGCACGTTCTCAACGCGCCGGGCTTTTGCTATCCAGGATTGACAAGAGGACGACGAGGGCGGGCATGACGACGGTGCGACGATCACTGCCGGGACCACCAACCGCCGCCGCGGGCGTGGTTCAGCGACGGGCCGGTGCGCCGCGGGCGGCCGCTCCGCACGCGCGGCCGGCGGCGGCCCAAGCCTTCCGCCTCGAGCCCGCCAGCCGTGATCGCTTCCGCCTGGCCGCCGACAGCGGCCCCGCCGGCGCGCCGGACGGCACCTACAACTTCGTCCGCGTGCAGGGGCGGTTGCCGCGCGAGGCGCCGACGCTGGTCTCGGCGCGGCTGCCGCACGCCCGGCTCGCCGACGGGCGGCCGGTGCTCTACGCCGGCACCGCCGCGTTCGCGCAAGGCCGCATGGAGTGGTGGTCGAACTACTCCGGCACCTACCAGCCCCTCGCCGCCTTCCGCAGCCGCGCCGGTCTGCCGGATGACAAGTTCGTGCCGTGGCAGGAGCTTCAGCTCGGCGGTCATGCCCAGCAGCGCACGACGTTTCGCGAGCGACGCCGGGTGCCGCCGCCGGCGCCGGTTCGCCCCGACGGCGACGAAGCGAAGACCGGGGCTGACGCCGCAGGGCGGGCATCATGACCCGGGTGGCGCAAGGTCGGTTCCATGCTCGGGCAGCGCCGGCGGCGGCACGGCTCAGCAGTGCCCGACCCGGCGCGCAGCGACCGTCGGTTGCAGCGGCATCGGCTGCTCCCGTGGTGGCGATGCCGCGTCGCGCGGGTGTCGAGAGCTTCGCCGTGGACCCGTCGGTGCTGCGCAAGGTGGGCCCCGGCGAGGCCCTGCCCGACGAGCTGCGGGCCCAGATGGAGCAGGCGTTCGGCACCGGTTTCGCCGACGTCCGAGTTCATGTCGGGCCGCAGGCGGGGAGCATCGGCGCGCTCGCCTTCACGGTCGGCTCGGACCTCTACTTCGCGCCCGGCCAGTACACGCCGGCGACTGAGCGTGGCCGGCAGCTCATCGGTCACGAGCTCGCGCACGTCGTCCAGCAGCGCCAGGGTCGGGTAATGACGCCGGCCGGCGACGGTCTCGTCGTCGTCCACGATCCGGTATTGGAGGCGGAGGCCGAACGGCGCGGCCAGATGGCCGCTCGACCGAGCCCGCGGCCGCCGGCGCCCGGTCCGGTGCTCGTGCCGGCCGCACCCGCGTCGGCCGCTCGCCCCGGCGTGCTGCTGCCGAAAGGCCCCAAGCCGAAACGGAATTGGACCGACGCCCAGCGCGACCAGAGCCGCAAGTTTTGGGAGAAAAAGGAGCGCAAGGCGGAGGCCCGCCGCCTGCGCGAAGCGTACATCGCTTCCCCAGAGTTTCAGGAAAAATTGCTTCTCAAGAAACAGCGTATCCAATTGCATGAAGTTGTTGAAGCGGACGAAGTATATTTCGAAAAATACATGGCGATACCGAAATCTTCGGTGCTGGTCTATCGCGGTGACGGGCGCGACGTCACGGAAGAGAACATGCTGGATTTCAATCTGAAGCCGCTGTTCCCGGAAGGAGGCAGGGACATTTCGTTTCGCGGGATCGTTGGCCACGTCACGACGAACACGATGAAGAACGGCATGATCTCGACCACGGCGGACAAGGCCTGTGCGATCCACTTCGCCGTCTCCAAGCATAAATTCGGCCGCGTCTACACCATGGAGGTGCGGAAGTGGATCGACGTCGAGGAGGTGCTGCGGGCGCGGAACTTCAAGAACCGATTCGAAGGGCAGAGGGAGTACGTCGTGTACGAGCCGATCCTGACGGCGCATTATGTCAGCGTCGAGGTCTACAAGCAGAACCCGGCGAAGGACACCGAGCTCTGGAGCGGCGGTGATCTGCTCCACACGGAAACGCGGCCGTTCACGCTGAAGCGCCTCGCCGCCGCCGCGGTGCCGCGCATCGACACCGACTGAGCGAGGGATCCGCAGGCGATGCTCGCCGCGCGGCTGACCGACCTGCACACCTGCCCGATGGTGACCGCGATCGTGCCGCATGTGGGCGGGCCGGTGACGGGGCCCGGCGCGCCGACAGTGCTGATCGGCAACTTGCCGGCGGCGCGGGTGGGCGACATGTGCATCTGCGTCGGTCCGCCGGACACCATCGTGAGGGGCTCGGCGACGGTGCTCATCGGCGGCATCCCGGCCGCGCGGATGGGCGATCAGACGGCACACGGCGGCGTCGTCGTCCTTGGCTGCCCGACGGTCCTGATCGGCGGCTGACGCGCCGCGCCACCCGCTCGGGTAAGGGGGACTCGCCTGCCGTTGGCGGGCGATGTCGAGGCGGCGGGTGATCGCGACCGCGTCGTGGCGCCGGACGCAGTCGAGAAAGCGGTCAAAGCCGGCGGCGCGGGCGAGGTGGCCGACGAGCCGCATGGGCAGGCCGACCGACATCATCTTCGCCTGCCTCCCGCCCTTGGCCACAGCAGGTCGAGGCGGTCCTCGAGGAGATCGTGCCCCGTGTTCTCTAATCCCGCCGGTCAAGCATGGTCGCGCTGGGTCCGCGGC
>JBKHCM010000043.1:0-24047 GCA_046541805.1 Alphaproteobacteria bacterium | reverse complement strand
AGACCGGCCGATCCAGCGCCAGCGCCAGGGCGCGGGCCGCCGCCACCGCGATGCGCACCCCGGTGAAGCTGCCCGGCCCGACCGCGACCGCGAGCTGGTCGAGCGACGACCATGTCCAGCCGGCCTCGGCCCGCGTCTCCTCGAGCAGGGGGACGAGACGCTCGGCGTGCCCGCGCGCCCCCGCTTCGCCGCGCGCGGCGACGACGGCGCCGCCGGCGGCGAGGGCCACCGAGCGCCGATCGCCGGAGCAGTCGAGGGCGAGCAGGCGCAACGCTCGGGCTCAGTCGATCGCGCGGACCTCGGCCACCTCGGGCACGTAGTAGCGCAGGAGGTTTTCGATGCCGTTCTTGAGGGTGACCACCGAGCTCGGACAGCCCGAGCAGGCGCCGCGCATGTGGAGGTAGACGACGCCGCGCTCGAAGCCGTGGAAGACGATGTCGCCGCCGTCCTGGGCGACCGCCGGGCGGACGCGGGTATCGATCAGCTCGCGGATCTGCTTGACGACCTCGTCGTCGGCGGGGTCGTGGCCGGCCTCTTCGGGCAGGGCGGATTTCACCACCGCCGGCTCGCCGCTCATGAAATGCTCCATGATGGCGCCGAGCACCGCCGGCTTCAGGCTGTGCCAGTCGAGCGTGTCGTCCTTGCTCACGGTGATGAAGTCGCGGCCGAGATAGACCCCGCGGACCCCGTCCACGTCGAACAGGCGGCGCGCCAGCGGCGACGCCTCCGCCGCCGCGTCGGCGTCGGGGAAGTCGGCGACGCCGCCCTCCATGACGGCTCGACCCGGCAGGAACTTCATGCTGGCGGGATTGGGCGTGGGCTCCGTCTGGATGAACATGGCTTCCCTCGCGTCACGTTGGCGCCAACATGGCGCGCCGTTTGGCCGCGTTCAAGTATCGCCGGCGGCGAGGTCTTCGGCGAGTGCGCGCACCGCGGTCGCGGCTTCGCGGGCGTAGGCCGCCTGGGCGGCGAGATGGCTGGGCCGCCACTGCCCGTCGGCCGGGCCGTTCACGACGTACCAAGGGGCGAGTTCGGCGGCGCGCGCGAGCCGGGCGAGCGCCGCCTCGAGGGCGTCGTCGCGGTCGGCGAAGAGCTCGCCGTGATCGGCCGCGAGCGCCCGCAGAAAAAGCAGCCGCGCGTAGACGACGGCGCGGGTCTCTTGAAAGCGGTCGTCGGCGGTGGTGTCGAGCCAATGGCCACCACGGGCGTCGACATGGGCGAGATTGGCCACCGCGGCGGCGTCGACGGTGGCCGCGAGGGCGGCGACCTGGTCGCGCACCCGCGCCGGATCGCTCGCCAACGTCGCGGTCCCGGCGGCGAGCGCGGCGTTGAAGCGGGTCAGCGCGTCCGCGGCATCGCGGTAGGCGGTCTCCGTCGCGGTCTGGGGGCGCACGCCGCGGGCGAGGTCGAAGGTCCAGCGGTCAGGCGGCACCGCGAGCGCCGCGCGCGCGTCGGCGAGCGCCGCCGACGCGCGCGCCCCGGCATCGCCGGGCGCATCCGCATCGAGGGTGTCCAACACCCCCCGGATCGCGTTGACGAGCGCCTGTTGATACGCCGCCATGTCGTCCAGCAGCGCCGAGGGGAAGATCACGGGGTCGTTGGCGACCCAGCCGTGCTGGTCGACCTCGCGGCGGATGAGCGCGGCCATCGTCGCCACCAAGGTCGAACCGCCCTCGGGCACGGCGATGTCCTCGGCGAAGGCGGGATCGGCGTCGATGCGGTGCACGAGGTGGCTGCCCACGGCGTAGTAGAGCGCCACGAGCACGACCAGGGCCAGGGCGATCTGCACGAGGCGCTTGAGGCCGCGCCCGACGGCGGCGATGGCGGATGACATGACGAGATCCTCCCGAACGGCGCCGCGGACCTTCGCCTAGCCCGCGCGCGGCCGCAAGAAGCCGCAGGCGGTGCGGACCTCGTCGAGCACGGGCAGGGCCACGGCGGCGGCGCGCTCCGCGCCGTCGGCGAGGATCGCGTCGATCTGGGCGGGATCGGCCATCAGCCGGCGCATCTCGGCGTTGAGCGGCGCCAGCTTGGCGACGGCCAGCTCGGCGAGCTCGCGCTTGAACGCCGAGAACGGCGTCGCCGCGTGCGCGGCCGCCACGTCGGCGAGGGAACGTTCGGCGAGGGCCGCGTAGATCCGCAACAGGTTGGTGGCCTCGGGCCGGTTCGCCTCGTCGACGGTGAGGCCCTCGAAGGAATCCGACTTCGCCTTTTGGAACTTGAGCGCGATGGCGTCGGCGTCGTCGGTGAGGTTGATCCGCGACATGTCGGAGGTCTCGGACTTGCTCATCTTCTTGGTGCCGTCGCGCAGCGACATGATCCGCGCGGTGGCGTCGAGGATCAGCGGCGCCGGCAGCGGGAAGAACTCCTCGGCGAACTTGCGGTTGAAGGCGGCGGCGATGTCGCGCGAGAGCTCCAGATGCTGCTTTTGGTCCTCGCCGACGGGGACGTACTCGGCCTTGTAGGCGAGGATGTCGGCGGCCTGCAGCACCGGGTAGGCGTAGAGGCCCAAAGGCGCGTTCTCGCGGTTCTTGCCGGCTTTCTCCTTGAACTGGGTCATGCGGTTGAGCCAGCCCAAGGGGGTGACGCAGTTGAAGATCCAGGCGAGCTCGGCGTGGGCGAAGACGTTGGACTGGACGAACAGGATCGAGCGTTTCGGGTCGATCCCGCACGCCAGCAGCGCCGCTGCCACCTCGCGGGTGTTGGCGAGCATCGCCTGCGGGTCGTGCACGGTGGTCAGCGCGTGCAGGTCGACGATGCAGTAGATGCATTCGTAGTCGGCCTGCAGCTCGGCCCAGTTGCGGATGGCGCCCAGGTAGTTGCCGAGATGCAATCCGTGCGTCGGCTGCACACCGGAGAAGATGCGACCCTTCATTCCGCGAGATCCGTGGTCCACGACAGAGCGAGCGAGCGGGCTTAAGCACACAAACGCGCGCGGTCGTCAAGCGCGGCTCAGCCCGCCGCCTTGCGCGCCACCAGCCGGCGCAGCTCGCCCGGGACGGCGCCGAGGGCGAGGGCGGCCAGCGCGAACGCCGCGCCGCCGGCGGCGACCAATGCGCCGAGCCGCACCAGCGCCGCTGTGTCGGCGACCCACTGGTCGACCGCGACGAGCACCGCCGCCATCACCAGCGTCGCCGCGACGGCGCGGGCGACGCCCGAGGCGAGGGCGCGGTCGGGGCGGAACCACCCGGCGCGGGCGAGCAGCAGGGCGAGCAGCGTGACGTTGAGCCAGTTGGCGAGCGCGGTCGCGAGCGCGATGCCGACATGGGCGAGGGCGTCGATGAAAACCAGGATGAGCGCGACGTTGGCCACGAGCGCGAGCGTCGCCACGAGCACCGGCGTGCGGGTGTCCTCGCGGGCGAAGAAGGCGGGCGCCATGACCTTGACCAGCACATAGGCCGGCAGGCCCAAGGCGAAGGCCTGGACGGTGGCGGCGGTGGCGCGGCTGGCCTCGGCGTCGAAGGCGCCGCGCTCGAACAGGCCCACCACGATCGGCTCGGCGATCAGCACCAGCGCCGCCGTCGCCGGCAGGGTGAGCAACAGCGCCAGCTGGATCGCGCGGTTGAGCGTGCCGCGGCCGTGGGTGGCGTCGCCGGCGGCGACCTGGCGCGAGAGCACCGGCAACAGCGCCGTGCCGACGGCGATGCCGACGACGCCCAAGGGCAGCTGGTTCAAGCGGTCGGCGTAGAAGAGATAGGACTGCGCTCCCGGCGGCAGGTGCGAGGCGAACCAGAGATCCACCAGCATGTTCACCTGCGCGACGCCCGCGCCGAGCGCGCCGGGGAGCACCAACAGGCTCAAGCGCTGGATGCGCGGGTTCCAGCGCGGCCGGGTCGGGGTCGGCCACATCCCGGCGCGGGCGGTGGCGCGCGCGAGGTAGGCGAGCTGGGCGACGCCGGCGATCGCCACCGCCCAGGCGAGGGCGTGCGCCGGTCCCACCGGCAGCCAGGGCGAGGCCAAGAGGGCCGCGATCAGCACGACGTTCAAGAGCACCGGCGCGAAGGCGGCGGCGCCGAAGCGGCCGACGGCGTTGAGCATGCCGCCCAAGAGCGCGGCGAGCGAGATCAAGAGGATGTAGGGAAAGGTGATGTGGCTGAGCTCGACCGCGAGCGGAAAGCGCGGATCGTCCGGGCCGTAGCCGCCGGCGAGCAGGCCCACGAGCTCGGCCATGAAGAGCTGGGCGAGGACGACGACGACGACGAGCACCAGCGCCAGCCCGGCGAGCGCCTCGCCCGCGAAGCGCCGCGCCTCGTCGGCCCCGTGGGTCGCGAGCGCGCGCGAGAGCATCGGCACGAAGGCGGCGTTGAAGGCGCCCTCGGCGAAGAGGCGGCGCAGGAAGTTGGCGAGCTTGAAGGCGACGAAGAAGGCATCCGAGACGATGCCGGCGCCGAGCGCGTTCGCCATCAGGACGTCGCGCACGAAGCCCAGCACCCGAGAGAGCATGGTGTTGGAGCCGACGACCGCGGCGGCGCGGACCAGGTTCAACGCGGCTCGGTCCCGTCGAGCGGGGTCTCCAGGGCCTCGAGGAGCCGGCGCCGGAGCCGCTCGACCTTGGCGGGCGAGGTGATCTTCATGCCGAAGACGTCCTTGAGGTAGACGACGTCGACGGCGCGCTCGCCGAAGGTGGTGACGTGCGCGCTCGAGATGACGAGGCCGAGCTCCTTCAAGACGCGGGTGACGTCGAAGAGCAGCCCGGTGCGGTCGCGCGCGTTGAGCTCGACGACGGTGTGGGTGCGGCTGACGCCGTTGTCGACGAGCACGCGCGGGGTCACGCGAAAGACCCCGGTGCGGGCGCGGATGCGGCGCCGGCCGACCAGCGCCTTGTCGAGGTGGATGCGCCCGGCGATGGCCTCCTCGACGTTGCGGCGGATCTTCGCGAGCCGGCGCGGGTCCTCGACGGCGCCGCCCTCGACGGCGTCCTGCAGGCCGAAGCAGTCGAGCGCCATGCTGTCGGAGGTGGTGAAGATGTGGGCGTCGACGATGCTCGCATTGGAGAGTGCCAGCGCGCCCGCCACCTCCATGAACAGCCCCGGATGGTCGGGCGCGTAGAGGGTGAGCTCGGTGCGGTCGTGGGGCTCGTCGACGGCGAGGTTGAGGCCCGAGAGCGCGCCCGAGCTCTCGACGGCGGCGACCAGCCGGGCGTGGCGGGTATGGTCGGCGGCGGGAAAGCCCAGCCAGTAGCGCGGGTCGTGGCGGCGGATGTAGCGCTCGATGGCGTCGCCGTCCCAGCCCGCCGGCGGCTCGTCGCGCAGCGCCGCGCGCAGGGCCGCCTGGGCGTCGGCGACCGCACGGCGGCGCGTCTGCGCGACGTCGCCCGCCAGCATCGCGGTCTCGGCGGCGCGGTAGAGGGCGCGCAGGAGCTGGGCTTTCCAGCCGTTCCAGGCGGTCGGGCTCACCGCCCGGATGTCGGCGACGGTCAACAGCAACAAGAGGCGCAGGCGCTCGGGCGACTGCACCATCTGGACGAAGTCCTGGATGGTCTTCGGGTCCTCGAGGTCGCGCGAGAACGCCGTTTGGGTCATCAACAGATGGTGGCGGACCAGCCAGCACACCGTCTCGATGCGCTCGGAGGGCTGCTGCCAGCGCTCCAGGACGCGCTGGGCGATCTGCTCGCCGACGGCGGCGTGGTTGCCGCGGCGGCCCTTGCCGATGTCGTGGAAGAAGGCGGCGAGGTAGAGCTCGGTCCGCGAGACGATGTGGCGGACGACCTCGGAGCACAGCGGCAACTCGCGCGCGCGTTCGCCCCCGGCGATGGCGTCGAGCTCGCCGATCACCCGGATGGTGTGCTCGTCCACCGTGTAGACGTGGTAGAGGTTGTGCTGCATCAGCGCGACGATGCGGCCGAATTCCGGCACCAGCCGGCCGAGGGCGCCGATGTCGTTGAGCTTGGCGAGCGCGCGGGCGGGCCTCCTGGCCTCGGTGATGAGCCGCACCAGGCGTTGCATCGCCGCGGGGTCGACGCGCTTGGTGGCCTCGAGGCCGCGGACGTCGCGCTTGGCGGCGCGGAGCGCCTGGGGGCGGATGTCGAGGTCGCGGGCGTCGGCGATCTCCAACAGCCGCAGGATGTCCAGCGGCCGCTTGGCGAAGCGCTCGGGATCGGCGAGCCCGATGCGACCCTCGTGGACGATGAACTCGTCGACGCGGTGCCGGCCGATGCCGAGCTGCGGCAGGCGAAAAAGCGGACGCCGGCGGTTCTCGTCGGCGACGGTGTCGCAGACCGCGGCGGTCAGCGTGCTGACGTCCTTGGCGACGAGGTGAAAGCGCTTCATGAAGCGCTCCACGCTCTCGAGCTTGTGGCGGGCCTTGTAGCCCATCCGCGCCGCGACCTCGGTCTGCAGATCGAAAGTGAGGCGTTCCTCCGCGCGGCCGGTGAGGTAGTGCAGGTGGCAGCGGACCGCCCACAAGAACTGCTGGGCGCGCTGGAAGGTACGGGTCTCGGTGCGATCCAGCATGCCGTGGACGGCGAGGTCGTCGAGCGTGCGGACGTCGTGGAAGAAGCGCGCGAGCCACATGATCAGGTGCAGGTCGCGCAAGCCGCCCTCGCCGTCCTTCACGTTGGGCTCGAGCAGGTAGCGGCTGTCACCCACCTTCTCGTGGCGCTCGGCGCGCTCGGCCAGCTTCTCGTGGAGGTAGCCGACGCCGCGCCCGGGCAGCACCTCCTCGCCGAGCCGCCGCTTGAACTGGTCGTAGAGCGCGGCGTCGCCGGTCAAAAGGCGGGTCTCCAGCGCGGTCGTGAGCACGGTGGTGTCGCCACGCGCGGTGCGCAGCGCGTCGTCCACCGAGCGCACCGCGTGACCGACTTTGAGGCGGAGGTCCCAAAGCGTGTAGAGGACGGTCTCGACCAGCTGCTCGATCCGGGGCGTCGCCTTGTAGGGCAGCAAGAAGAGCAGATCGATGTCGGAGTGCGGGGCGAGGTCGCCGCGGCCGTAGCCGCCGACCGCGACCACGGCGAGGCGTTCGGCGGGGGTCGGATTGTGCAGGGGGTAGCGCCGCGATTGCGCCCAGTCGAGCAGCCCCTGGATCAGCTGGTCGATGACGTGACAGCGCTTGAAGACGACCTCGGCGGCGCGCCCGTCGGCCTCGAAGCGCGCGCGGATGGCGGCCTCGGCGGCGGCGACCCGGCGCTTGGCGGTGTCCAGCGGACGGGCGTCCGCGGGCAGGGCGGCGAGCGCCTCGCGCAGCCCGAGGGCGTCGGGGTCGGCGGTGGCGGTGGCCGATGCGGCCGGGGCCGAAGACGGCGCGACGAGCGGCTCGGACATAAGGCTGTGTGCGGCTTTCGTTGGAGATCTCTGAGGCGGACCGCGCATTGCGCTTCGATCCGCATTCCTTAAGTAAGCAGGCGCGTCGAGAACAGGGCAACAGGGGCGCAGGGTGGCCGACTTCTGGGCAATGGGCGGATATGCCCCCTACGTGTGGAGCGCCTTCGGCTTTAGTATAGCTGCACTCGTCGGGCTGTTCATCGCGAGTTGGATCGGCGCGCGTAAACGTGCCGCTGAACTGGAGCGCTGGCGCCGGCGCGTGGAGCGCGCCGAGCAAAGCTGAGGGCCGAACCGTGCGTAGCCGCAAGAACCAACGTCTGTTGCTGGTCACCGTCGCCGTCGGTCTCGTGGGAGCCGCGACGGCGCTGACGCTCACCGCGCTCGACGAGAACATCGCCTTCTTCGCCGGTCCGTCGGAGCTCAACGCCGGCGAACTCGAGCCGGGTCAGCGGCTCAGGCTGGGCGGGCTCGTCGTCGAAGACAGCGTCGTCCGCGAAGACGACGGCCACGTCTCCTTCCAGCTGACCGACCAGGCCGCGACCATCGATGTGAACTACCGCGGGATACTCCCCGACCTCTTCCGTGAGGGCCAGGGTATCGTCGCCGTCGGCATGCTGACCGCGAACGGTCGGTTTCAGGCCGACGAGGTGCTGGCCAAGCACGACGAGAACTACATGCCGCCCGAGGTCACCGAGGCGCTGGATCGGGCCGGCCAGTTGAACCACGCCGGCGGTGGAGAGGCGCAACCGTGATACCCGAACTCGCGCATCTGGCCCTCGTCGTGGCGCTCGGCGCCGCGATCGTGCAGGCGACCCTGCCGCTGGTCGGCGCCGCCCGCGGCGACGCCGCCTTGATGGGCCTCGGCAAGTCGGCGGCACTTGCGCAGTTCTTGTTGATCACGCTCGCCTTCGGCGCGCTGATCCACCTCTACCTCGTCTCCGACTTCTCGGTCCTCAACGTCGCCCAGAACAGCCATGCGCTGAAGCCGCTCATCTACAAGATCAGCGGCACCTGGGGGAACCACGAGGGCTCGCTGCTCTTGTGGGTGTGGGTGCTGGCCCTCTTCGGCGCGGCACTCGCCGCCTTCGGCGACAACATCCCCGAACCCTTCCGCGCCCGCGTCCTCGCCGTGCAGGCGATGATCGGGGTAGCGTTCCTCGCCTTCATGATCTTCACCTCGAACCCGTTCGAGAGGCTCACGCCGGCGCCGCTCGAGGGCTCGGGGCTGAACCCCATCCTGCAGGACCCGGGTCTCGCCTTCCATCCGCCCCTGCTCTACATCGGGTATGTCGGGTACTCGATGACCTTCGCCTTCGCGGTCGCCGCCCTCATCGAGGGTCGGGTCGATCCGAGCTGGGCGCGCTGGATGCGGCCCTGGTGCCTGATCGCCTGGGCGACGTTGACGCTTGGCATCTCGCTCGGCTCGTACTGGGCCTATTACGAGCTCGGCTGGGGCGGCTGGTGGTTCTGGGACCCGGTCGAGAACGCGTCGTTCATGCCGTGGCTCGTCGGCACCGCGCTGCTGCACTCGCTGATCGTCGTCGAGAAGCGCGACAGCCTGAAGAGCTGGACGATCCTGTTGGCGATCTTGACCTTCGGCTTCAGCTTGCTCGGCACGTTCCTCGTGCGCTCGGGCGTGCTGACCTCGGTGCACGCCTTCGCCACCGATCCGTCGCGCGGCGTCTTCATCCTGGCGATCCTGGTGGTGGCGCTGGTCGGCCCGTTGACGCTCTACGCGCTACGCGCGCCGGCGATGCGGCCGGGCGGCGTCTTCCAGCCGCTGTCGCGCGAGGGCGCTCTGGTCGCCAACAACCTGCTGCTCGCGACCGCGACGGCCACCGTGCTGCTCGGCACGCTCTATCCGATGTTTCTGGAGGCGGTTGCCGGCGAGAAGATCTCGGTGGGCCCGCCCTATTTCAACGCCACTTTCCTGCCGTTGATGGTGCCGCTGCTTCTGCTCGTCCCGGTGGGCACGCTGCTCGCCTGGAAGCGCGGGGATCTGAGGCGGGTCGTCAGGAGCATGGGCGTCGCCGCCGTCGTCGGGGTGGCGTTGGCCGCCCTCGCGGCCTGGACGGATCCGCGCACGACCCTCATCACCGCCTTGGGCTTCTTCATCGCCGGCTGGCTGATCGCCGGGGCCCTCGTCGACCTCGCGCAGCGCGCCGGTGTCGGCAAGCGCGACGTCGGCCAGGTGCTGCAGCGGCTCAAAGGCCTGCCACGCGCGGCTTTTGCGACGGCGCTCGCCCATATCGGGCTCGGCGTGACGGTGATCGGCATCGTCGGCACGTCCGCCTGGCAGGACGAGATCACCGCCTCGATGAGCCCCGGCGACAGCCGCGAGCTCGCCGGCTACGAAATCACGCTCACCGGCGTCGAGCAGGAGCGCGGCAGCAATTTCATCGCGACCAAGGCGTTCTTCGACGTCACCCGCGACGGGCGGCGGCTCTCCGTCCTCGACAGCGAGAAGCGACGCTTCATCGTCGAGCGCCAAGTCACCACCGAGGCCGGCATCGACAGGGGCTTCATGCGTGACGTTTACGTCGTCCTCGGCGAGCGCGGCGATCAGGGGGAATGGACCGTGCGCCTCTACCACAACCCGCTGGTGTTCTGGATCTGGGGCGGCACGCTGTTGATGGCGATCGGCGCGGCGGTGTCGTTGAGCGATCGGCGCTACCGCGTCGGGGCGCCGCAGCCGAGCGCCAAGCCGAAGGCCTCCGCCGGCGCCGCCGCGCAGCCGCAGATCGGGAGCTGACCGCCGTGCGCCGTCTCCTCTTTCTCCTCCCGGTCGTCTTGGTGACCGTGATCGGGCTCGGTCTCGGCTTCGGGCTCACCCGCGATGCCAGCGAGATCCCCTCGGTGCTGATCGACAAAAAGGTGCCGAGCTTCGATCTCACCGCGCTCGAGGGCGTCGAGACGCCGGGGCTCGCCACCTCCGACCTCGGCGGTGAGGTGGCACTGGTGAACGTGTTCGCCAGCTGGTGCGCGCCGTGCCGGGTCGAGCACCCGGTGCTGGCGCGTCTCGCCGAGACCCGCGGCATCCCGCTCTACGGCATCAACTACAAGGATGAGACCGAGGAAGCGGCGGCCTGGCTGACCGAGCTGGGCAACCCCTATCGCCGCATCGGCGTGGATCGCGACGGGCGCACCGGCGTCGAGCTCGGCCTCGCCGGCGTGCCGGAGACCTACGTCGTCGACGCCGAGGGGCGCATCCGCTATCGCCACGCCGGGCCGATCACGCCGGGCGACGTCGAGGACACCATCATGCCGTTGATCGAGGAGCTGCGCGGATGAGGCGCTGGGTCATCGCGGCCGCCGTGGCGGCGGCCGTGGCCTTCGGCGGCGGTCCCGCCCGGGCCGCCTTGTCGGCGGACGAGATGCTGGACGACCCGCAGCTGGAGGCGCGCGCGCGTGAGCTCGGTAAGGACTTGCGCTGCGTCGTCTGCCAGAACCAGTCCATCGACGACAGCAACGCGCCGCTGGCGAAGGACCTGCGCGAGCTCGTGCGCGAGCGGTTGGTGGCGGGTGACAGCGATCAGCAAGTGCTGGACTACGTCACCGCTCGCTACGGCGACTTCGTCCTCTTGGAGCCGCCGACGCGGGCGAGCACGTGGCTGTTGTGGTACGGTCCCGCGGCGCTCTTGGTGGTCGGGGGCGTCGGCGCCGCGGTCTGGTTGCGCGGCCAGCGGCGCCAGCCGCGGGTGGTCGAACCGTTGAGCGACGAGGAGCGGGCGGACTTGGACCGCCTGTTGAAGGAGCATTCGTGAATTCGATGGTGTTCTGGACCGCAGGCGCGCTCGTGGCGGTGGCCTCGGCCGTTTTGCTGGTGTGGCCGCTGGTGCGGCCGCGCGGTGTCGGTGACCCGCGCGAGCACGCGCTCGCGGTCTATCGCGACCAGCTCGCCGAGGTCGACCGCGACCGCGAGCGCAACCTGATCGACGACGACCAGGCGCGCGCCGCCCGCACCGAGATCGAGCGACGCCTGTTGCAGGCGGCGCGCGCGCCGAGCGGCGGCGCCGCGCTCGCCCGCGGGCGGCCGCTCGCCGCCGTCGTCCTGGCGTTGGTCGTGACCAGCGGCGCGCTCGGCGTCTATCTCGTCAACGGCGATCCCGGCATGCCCGGCCAGCCGCTGGCCGCGCGCGACCTGGACGAGCGCCGCGAGGAGCGTGAGCGGCAAGGCCGCCAGCTCGCCGAGTTGGAGGAGCGGGCCCGCGAGGATCCGCCGGCGTCCGCGGAGTTCTGGTTCTCGCTCGGCCGGCTGCGCGCGCAGCTCGTCGACCCCGGCGAGGCGGCGGAGGCCTTCCGCGAAGGGCTCGCCCGCAATCCCGAGGACCCGTTGTTGATGGCCGCCCTCGGCGAGATCCTGGTGGAGGCGGCCGAGGGCACGGTCACCCCGGCGGCCGAGGAGCTCTTCACCGCCGTGCGCGAGCAGGCGCCGAACCAGCCCCAGGCCCTGTTCTACCTCGGCATGGCCGCGGCCCAGGCGGGCGACGACGAGGTGGCGCTGGAGCGCTGGGGGCGCTTGTTGGAGACGGGTCCGGCCGATGCGCCGTGGCGGGAGTCGGTGCAGCAGCAGTTCCGCGAGGTCGCCGAGCGCGCCGGGATGGACGCCGAGGCGATGCTGGCGGAGCGCCAGGGCGCGCCGTCCGAGGGGCCGGCGATGGCGGCGGACATGTCCAACGCCGAGCGCGAGGCGATGATACGCTCGATGGTCGACGGCCTCGTCGCCAGGCTCGACGAGAACCCCGACGACGTCGACGACTGGCTGCGGCTCGGGCGCGCCCAGCTGGTGCTCGGCGAGCCGGACAAGGCCATCGACGCCTACGGCCGTGCCCGCGAGCTCGCGCCGGACACGCCGGACGCGGTGATGGGCGAGGCCGAGGCGCGACTGGCCGCTGCCGAGCAGATCGAGGGCGTGCCGAAGGTGTCGGATCGGCTCTCGACGCTTCTGCGCGAGGTGGCCGAGCTGGAGCCCGACAACCCCCAGCCGCACTGGTATCTGGGCCTCCACGCGCTGCAGGAGGGCGACATCGCCGGGGCGCGGGAGTCGTGGCGACGGGTCTTGGACCTGCTCGGGCCCGACAACCCGAGCTACGCGGCGGTGAAGGAGCAGATCGAAGCGCTGCCGCGCTCCGGCGGTTAACCGAAATTTGAGGCCCTTGGGCGACGCTCATGGCCCCAAAGCCATGAGCGTAGGGCCGTGCCGGACCAGCTGACCCGGAATATCGCGTTCTTGAAGAAGGCCGCCGAGAACGGCAACGCCGAGGCCCTCTTCCTGCTCGGCGTCTGCTACGCCCGCGGCAAGAAGGTCGCGCCGGACGACACCGCCGCCGCCAAGTGCTTCCATGCGGCCTCGCGCAAGGGCCATGCCGCGGCGACCACCAGCCTCGGCTTTCTCTACGCCCGCGGCCGCGGCGTTCGGCTCGACCAGAAGCTCGCCTACAAGCTCATCAGCGCCGGCCACAAGCGCGGCGATCCGATCGCAGCGGAGCTGCTCGCCAAGCTGCGCCAGCGGATGAGCCCGCCGACGCTCAAGGAGGCCGAGCGCATGGTGGCCAATCAACCGATCGATTGAGGCGGCGGGGCGTCGCCACGCGCCCGCGGGCGGTCTTCGCGGCCCTTTCGCCGCCGCGCTCCGACCGCGGCCAGCCCACCGTCCAGGAGGGCGGCACCTACCGGCTGGAGCCCACCGGCGCGGGCGGCGTCTTCGCCTGCGTCCATGGCGCCGACCGCTTCAAGCGGTTGCGGCATCCTCGCCGAGATCCGGCGTTGGCGCTGCGGGCGGTGGTGAGCGGGCTCCCCGCCGCGGCGTGCCCGCAAGCGACGTCGACCTCGCGGTGATCGACCGCGACGGCGTCCGGACGCGGTTGGTCTGCGGCCCGCGCGCCGCCGCGGATGCGCCTTGAGCGCGTGGGTCGTCGGCCGCGCTTGCCGTGATGCGCGAGAAGGCGGCCGGTCGCACGCGTCGCAGCTTGACCGCGGCACGCGGCGCTGGTGTCTGTCCCGACATCGATGTGTTTGCGGGAGGACGGAGATGACGACGTTCAAACTCGGCGCCGCCGTCGGCATGGTCGCAGCCGCCGGCCTGTTCGGAGGCGATGTGGCCCAGGCCCAGGACCAGCAGTTCTTCTCGATCGGCACCGGCGGGCTCACCGGGGTGTACTACCCCGCCGGCGGCGCGATCTGCCGGATGGTCAACCGCGACCGCGGCGAACACGGCTTTCGCTGCTCCGTCGAGTCCACCGGCGGCTCGATCTTCAACATCAACGCGGTGAAGGGGGACGAGCTGGAGTTCGGCGTCGTCCAGTCGGACTGGCAGTACCACGCCTACAACGGCAGCTCGCGCTTCGAGGACGAGCCGTTCCCCGAGATCCGCGCCGTCTTCTCGCTGCATCCGGAGCCGTTCACCCTCGTCGTCCGCGACGACGTCGACGTCGAGAACTTTCCCGACCTGGAGGGCCTGCGCGTCAACGTGGGCAATCCGGGCTCGGGCACCCGGGCGACCATGGAGGTCGTGCTCGACGCCTACGACATGAGCATGGACGACTTCGCCCTCGCCGCCGAGTTCGCGCCCAACGAGATGGCGCGTCAGCTCTGCGACGGCAACATCGACGCCTTCGTCTACCCCGTGGGCCATCCCGCCGCCGCCATCGAGGAGGCCGCGACGACCTGCAACGCCCAGTTGGCCGACGTCGCCGGCGAGCCGATCGACGCACTGGTCGAGGAGCGGCCCTATTACGCCATCGCCGAGATCCCGGGCGGGATGTATCCCGGCAACGACGACGGCGTCACGACCTTCGGTGTGCGGGCCACCTTCATCACCCGCGAAGAGGTCTCCGAGGACGTCGTCTACACGGTCGCCAAGGGCGTGATGGAGAACATGGACGACTTCCGCGACCTGCACCCGGCGTTCGAAGTCCTCGAGCGCGACCAGATGGTCGAGGCGGGCCTCTCCGCGCCGCTGCACCCCGGGGCCGAGCGGGCCTATCAAGAACTCGACTTGATGGAGTAACGCTGAAGCGGCCGGGCGCGGCCGGCCGCATCGACGCGGTCCGAGGGCCGTGCCCGCGGGCACGGCCCTCGTCGTGAGGGGAACGGGGCGGATGGCGAGCCAAGCGGGATCGGTGACGGGCGGCGCGCCCGACGCACGCGACATCGTCGCCAAGGCGGACACGGGTGCGCGCGCTCCCGCTGGCTGGCAGGGCCGGCTGATCGTCGGCCTCTGCCTCGCCTGGTCGCTCTTTCAGCTCTACATCGCCTCCGCCCTGCCGACCACGCTCGCCACCATCACCGGCGTCAGCGTGTTCACCGAGATCCTCGCCGATTCCCGCTTCATCCACCTGGCGTTCGCGATGGGGTTGGCGACGCTGGCCTTTCCCCTCGGGAGGCACGCGGCGCGCGACCGCGTCCCGGCCTACGACTGGGTGCTGTTCGTGCTCGCCGTCGGCGCGTGCCTCTATCTCGTCGTCTTCCGCGACGCCATCGCCGAGCGGCCGGGCCTGTGGACGACCGGCGACCTGGTCGCCGCCACCATCGGCATGGCCTCGCTCTTCGTCGCGGTCTACCGCTCGCTCGGCCTGCCGCTCACGATCATCGCCGCCATCTTCATGGCGTTCACGCTGTTCGGCGGCGAGTTCGCCTGGGTCCGCGAGATCACCAACTACGGCGGCGCCTCCTACGCCCGCGCCCTCGGCCATTACTGGATGCAGACCGAGGGCGTCTTCGGCGTGGCGCTCGGCGTCTCCACCTCGATGATCTTTTTGTTCGTGCTCTTCGGCGCGCTGCTGGAGCGCGCCGGCGGCGGCAACTGGTTCATCCAGGTGGCGGTCGCGCTTTTGGGGGCCCTCAGGGGCGGGCCGGCCAAGGCGGCGGTTTTCTCCTCGGCGATGACCGGGCTGATCTCCGGCTCGTCGATCGCCAACACGGTCACCACCGGCACCTTCACCATTCCGCTCATGAAGCGGATCGGCTTTTCGGCCAAGAAGGCCGGCGCGGTCGAGGTGGCGTCCTCGACCAACGGCCAGCTCACCCCACCGGTGATGGGGGCGGCCGCCTTCTTGATGGTCGAGTATGTCGGCATCCCCTACATCGAGGTCATCAAGCACGCCTTTTTGCCGGCGGTGATCTCCTATATCGCGCTCCTCTACATCGTGCATCTGGAGAGCCTGAAGCTCGGTCTCGCCGGCATGGAGAAGCCCGGGCGCCGCATCGGCGTGCCGCTGATCGCGCTGCTCTTCCTCTCCGGCTTCATCCTGATGGGGCTCGTCACCGCTGCGGTCATCGCGATCCGCCTCGCCCTCGAGCCGCTGATGCCCGGCCAGTCGGTCTACGCCGGGCTGGTCCTGCTCGCCGTCGCCTACGTCGCGATCGTCGCCTTCGCCGCGCGCTTTCCCGATCTCGCCGTCGACGATCCCGAGGCTCCCGTCGTCCGCGCGCCACGGCTCACGCCGACGCTTTTGGGCGGGCTCTACTTCGCGCTGCCGATCTTCGTGTTGGTCTGGAACCTGATGGTCGAGACCGGCCCGCTCGACCGGTTGTCGCCGGGGCTCTCCGCCTTCTGGGCGACGCTGGCGATGATGATCGTCGCCGTGACCCACCGCCCCTTGAAGCACCTGTTCCGCGGCCAGCCGGACGTGCGGGCCGAGGCTTGGGCCGGCTGGCACGACTTCGTCGCCGGCCTCGTCGCCGGCGCGCGCAACATGATCGGCATCGGCGTGGCGACCGGTGCCGCCGGCATCATCGTCGGCACGATCTCGCTCACCGGTGCCCATCAGATCGTCGGCCAGGTCATCGAGGTGATCGCCGGCGACAACCTGATGCTGCTTTTGGTCCTCGTCGCCGTCTTGAGCCTCATCCTCGGCATGGGGCTGCCGACGACGGCCAACTACATCGTCGTGTCGTCGCTGATGGCGCCGGTGATCGTCGGCGTCGGCGCCCAGGCGGGCCTGGTCGTGCCGCTGATCGCGGTGCACCTCTTCGTCTTCTATTTCGGCATCCTCGCCGACGACACCCCGCCCGTCGGCCTCGCCGCCTACGCCGCCGCCGCGATCAGCCGCGGCGATCCGATCGGCACCGCCGTGCAGGGTTTCATGTACGACATCCGCACGGCGCTGTTGCCGTTCCTCTTCATCTTCAACACCGATCTTCTGTTGATCGATGTCGGCCCGTTGCAGGCCGTCTATGTGTTCGGCACCGCGCTGTTGGCGATGCTCTGCTTCGCCGCCGCGACCCAGGGCTATTTCTTCGCGCGCAGCCGCTGGTGGGAGACGCTGGCACTGCTGCTCGTCGCCTTCACCCTCTTCCGGCCCGGCTTTTGGCTCGATCAGATCGAGGCGCCCTACGATCGCTACACCGGATCGGAGATCCTCGAGGTGGTGGGCGAACAGCCCGACGGCGCCGAGGTCCGGCTCGTCATCGAGGGGCCGGACTTCGACACCGGTCGGCCGCTAACGCTCACCATCGCCCCGGACCTGGGCCCGCGGGCGTCGGGGGCGGAACGCCTCGACGCGCGCGGCCTCAGCGTCACCCGCGAGGACGGCGAGGTCCTGTTGGAGGAGCCGTTGCCGGGCACGCCCTATTTCGAGCGGCTCGCCAACGAATTCGACTTCTACGGCGCGGAGCCCGTCCGTATCCTGCGCGCGGAGGTCGAGCGCGACCGTTGGCCCAAGGAGGTGTTCTACCTGCCCGCCCTGGCGCTGTTGGCGCTGGTGGTGGCGGTGCAGCGGCGGCGCCGGACCCAGCCCGCCTTTTGAGGACGCAACGGCCATGTTCAGCTCGATCCTCGTCCCCGTCGACCTCGCCGCCCAGTCCGGCAAGCGCCGCGCGCTCGCCGCGGCCGTGGACATGGCGCGGCGCTACGACGCCGATCTCACGGTGATGACGGTGATCCCGGACTTCGGGATGTCGATCGTCGGCTCGTTCTTCGAGGAGGGCTTCGCCGAGCGGGCGAGGGCGGAGGTGGCGGCGAAGCTCGACGCGTTCTGCGCCGAGCACGTGCCGCCGGAGCTGCGGGTGCACCAGCACGTCGCCCAGGGGCCGATCTACGACGCGATCCTGCGCGCGGCGCGCGAGCAGGGGTGCGACTGCATCGTCATGGGCTCGCACCGCCCCGAGCTCAAGGACTACCTCTTGGGGCCCAACGCGGCGCGGGTGGTGCGCCACGCGCCGTGCTCGGTGATGGTCGTGCGGGCCTGATCAGTCGGGCGCGAAGCCGGCCAGCGGCGTGGCGACGCGGGCGTCGCAGACGAGCCCGCAACCGCTCCGGCCGGGCTCCGCGTTCGGGTTCAACAGGCCCAGCACCAGCATCGCCAGCGCGAAGCCGAGGGCGGCGAGGGTGGTCCAGAGACGATCGTGGGCCGACATGGCAGTGGTCCTCGTGGCGGACCTCGAAAGACCGGCGCATCATCGCTCGCGAGGCTTAACCCGTCCCTAACGCCGTGGCCTTGCGCCCACGGTGATGCGGCCACCCGCAGCGGCGCACGCTCAGCTTGGGGAGAGGGTGCGGCGGCGCGGGCGCACTGGCGCCTCGCGGCCGGCTGTGGCACGCAGGCGCACGTTCGTGACGCCGACGGGAACGGCGTCGTTTCGTTCGCGAGGACACGGCCATGCTCGCGTGGTTCGACGGCCACAACGATCTCTTGCTGAAGCTCTGGCGCCGCGACGACGGCTCGGGCCGCGTGTTTCTCGCGGGCGACGGCGAGGGCCATCTCGACCTCGCCCGCTGCCGCGCCGGCGGCTTCGCCGGCGGGCTGTTCGCGAGCTTCGTGCCGTCGCCGGCGGCGGGTGGCGAGGCCTCGCCGAGCGGCCTCGCCACCGGCGAGGTCGACCCGGCGACCGCGCTCCGGGTGACGCTCGCCCAGGCCGGCCGGCTGATGCGGCTGGTCGAGGCGTCGCACGGCGCGCTCGCCTTCTGCACCAGCGTCGCCGACATCCGCCGGGCGATGGCCGACGGCCGCATCGCCTGCGTCTGGCACCTCGAGGGCGCCGAGGCCATCGGCCCCGACCTCGAAGAATTGGACGTCCTCGCCGCCGCCGGGCTGCGCTCGCTCGGCCCGCTCTGGAGCCGGCCCAACATCTTCGGCCACGGTGTGCCGTTTCGCTACTTCGCCTCGCCCGACACCGGCCCCGGCCTGACCGACGCCGGCAAGCGGCTCGTGCGCGCCCTCGAGGCCAAGCGGGTGCTGGTCGACACCGCGCATCTGAACGAGCGGGGCTTTTGGGACGTCGCGGCGGTGGCCGAGCGCCCCTTCGTCGCCAGCCACGCCAACGCCCACGCCCGCGTGCCGTCGGCGCGCAACCTGACCGACCGCCAGCTCGACTGCCTCAAGGAGCGCGACGGCCTCGTCGGCGTCAACCTCTCGGTTCCCGATCTGCGCCCCGACTGCAAGCGCGACGCGGCCACCCCGCTCGGCGACGTCGTCCGAATGTTCGACTATCTGATCGAGCGCGTCGGCGAGGATCGCGTGGCGCTGGGCTCGGACTTCGACGGCGCGACGATCCCCGACGCGGTCGGCGGCGCCGACGGTCTGCCGGCGATCGGCCGGGCGCTGGCGGATGCCGGATACGGCGATGCGGTCTTGGCGAAGCTCGCGCACCGCAACTGGTTGGCGCTTTTGGAGCGGGTCTGGGGCGCGTGACGCCGGCGCGCGCAAGCGGGCCGGCGCGCCCGCCGTGGAGGAGAGAACGACGATGACGGTGCGGGTGGCGGTGGTCGGCTGCGGGCATTTCGGCCGGTACCACGCCCAGAAATACGCCGCGGCCGCCGGCGCCGAACTGGTCGCCTGCGTCGATTGCAATCCCGCCGCGGCGGCCCGCGTGGCCCAGGAGGTCGCGAGCTTCGCCACCGCCCGGCTCGAGGACGTCCTCGAGCGGATCGACGCGGCCAGCGTCGCCGTGCCCACCAAGCACCACTACGCCGTCGCGCGCCGGCTGTTGGCGGCCGGCAAGCACGTCCTGATCGAAAAGCCGCTGGCCGCGAGCCGCGAGGAGGGCCAGGCGCTGGTCGAGCTCGCCGAGGCGCGCGGCCGCATCCTCCAGGTGGGCCATCTCGAGCGCTTCAACGCCGCCATTCTCGCGCTCCGCGATGTCATCCGCCAGCCGCTGTTCATCGAGAGCCACCGCCTCGGCGGCTTCGTGGCGGGGCGCGGCACCGACGTCTCGATCGTCCTCGACCTGATGATCCACGACATCGACCTCATCCAGGAATTCGTCGGCCGGCCGCTCGCGAGCGTCGATGCGGTGGGCGTGCCGGTGTTGACCGAGCAAGACGACATCGCCAACGCGCGGCTGCGCTTCGAGGGCGGCTGCGTCGTCAACGTCACCGCCAGCCGGGTGAGCATGACCCCGCAGCGGCGCATGCGGCTCTTCCAGCACGACGCCTACATCGCCATCGATTTCCAGACCCGCGAGGCGACCATCGCCCGGCGCGGCATCGGCAAGCCCCTGCCGATGCTCCCCGGCATCGGCGTCGAGGAGCGGCAGTTCGAGCCCAACGACGCCCTCGCCCTCGAGGTCGAGAGCTTTTTGAAGGCGATCGCCGGCGAGGCCCCGGTCACCGTCTCCGGCCGCGCCGGGCTGCGCGCGCTCGACACCGCACTTTGGATCAGCGAGGCGTTGCAGCGTCCCGGCGCGGCCGAGGCCTGAGGCTCACGCCGGCGCGGACGCGCAAGCGTCGGCCAAGCCGCTCGGCAGCGTCTCGCCGGCGAGCCAGGCCAGGATGTCGGCGAAGACCCGCGCGCGCTGACGGTCGCGCAACAGCAGGTGCCAGCCCTCGGGGTAGCGCACCGCCGTGCAGCCCGGCCCGGCGAGCCGGTCGAGCAGGGCGCCGAAGGCAGCGTCGGGCACGACCTCGTCCTTCTCGCCGATCAGCACCAGGCGCGGGACGGCAAGCCGCGGCGCCGCGGTGAGGGCCTCGTCGATCAGCCGCACCAGGCCCTGCACGTTGCGCGCGCTCGCCGTCGGCAGGTAGAGCGGGTCGCGGGCGAGGGCGCGCAGCATCTCGATGTTGTCCGACGCCTGCAGGTCGAGCCCGCGGGCGGAGAGCTCGAGCTCGGGTGCCACGGTCGCGGTGAGCCACAGGCTCGCGCGCAAGAGGGGGTTGAGCTGATCGCCGCCCCAGGCGGCGGGGGCGGCGAGGATGACGCCCGCCACCGGCGGCGCCTCGGGGCGGGCGAGCGCGACCATCGCCACCGCCGCGCCCATGCTCTGGCCGAGCACGAAGACGGGGCGGTCGGGGGCGTCGGCGCGGGCGGCGGCGACCGCGCGGTCGAGCTCGGCCACCAACCGGTCGGTGCCCGGCCAGTCGCCGCGGCTCGCCCGCGCCCCGAAGCCGGCCTGGTCGTAGGCGACGACCTCGACCCCTTCGGCGCGGGCGTGCGCGCCGAAGGCGTCGAAGGCGGCCTTGCGGTCGTTGAAGCCGTGCAGCGCGACGACCACCGCGCGCGGCTCGCCCGCGGGCGCGAAGCGGCGCGTCGGCGGCGGCCAGCTCAACTCGGGCGGAGCCGGCGGCGCGGCGCAGGCCGCCAGCGTCACCGCCAGGGCGAGCGCCCCGATCGCCCGCACGGCTCAGCTGGTGGCGGCGGAGGGCTGCGGCATCAGACCGAGCTTGGCGAACACGCTGTCGGGGGTCTCGCCGCGCTCGCGGAAATAGCGCAGCGAGACCGAGCGGTTGCGCTTGGCGAGCCGCTGCCCGTCCGGGCCGGCGACGAGGTTGTGGTGGTAGTAGTGCGGCGTCGGCAGGTCCAACAGCGCCTGCAGCAGCCGGTGGATGTGGGTGGCGTGGAAGAGGTCCTCGCCGCGGGTCACCAGCGTCACCCCCTGGGCGGCGTCGTCGAGGGTGACGGCGAGGTGGTAGCTGGTCGGGATGTCCTTGCGCGCCAGGACGACGTCGCCGAACTCGCGGGCGCGGCAGGCCTGCCAGCCGCCGCGGACGTCGTGCCAGAAGAGCTCGCCCGTGCGCGCGAGCGCGCGGTCGACGTGCAGCCGCCAGGCGTGGGGCTGGCCGCGGGCGATCCGGTGCGCGGCCTCGCCCGGGTCGAGCTCGCGGCAGGTGCCGGGGTAGATCGCCTCGCCGGAGGGCCCGTGCGGGGCGCTCGCCGACTGCTGGATCTCGGTGCGGATCTGCTGGCGGGTGCAAAAGCAGGGATAGACCAGCCCCGCGCGCTTGAGGCGGGCGAGCGCCGCCTGATAGGCGTCGATGCGGGTGGACTGCCTGGCCGCCGGCGCCTCCCAGCGCAGCCCGAGCCAGCGCAGATCGTCGAGCATCGCCTGCTCGAACTCGGCGCGGCAGCGGGTGTGGTCGAGGTCCTCGATCCGCAACAAAAAACGGCCGCCGCAGGCCTGGGCGGTCTGCCGCGCGAACAGCGCCGAGTAGGCGTGGCCGAGGTGCAACAAACCGGTGGGGCTCGGCGCGAACCGGGTGACGAACGGCGGCTCGCCGGCGTCGGGCAAGGGCACCACGTCTTCGCCGCGCAGCATGGGCTCTCCGCAAGATGCCGAAGGGGTGCTACACGCCCCTTCTTTAACGGCCGGCGGCGGCGGCACAAGGTTTCATCGCGCCGTCCGCGTGCAACCTCTGCGAGGGGAGATCGCCATGCGCCCGCTCGAAGGACCCGTCGTCGAACCCGCCGCGGGCGGGCCGGCGTCGTCGCTCGTCATCTTCCTCCACGGCGTCGGCGCCGACGGCCACGACCTCATCGGCCTGGCGCCGATGCTGCAGCGCTATCTGCCGAACACCGCCTTCCTCTCGCCGCACGCGCCCGAGCCCTGCGACATGGCGCCGATGGGCCGGCAGTGGTTCAGCCTGATGGACCGCCGCCACGAGGCACTCCTGGCGGGGGTGCAGCGCGCCGCCCCGGACGTCGCCGGCCTCATCGACGCCGAGCGCGACAAGCGCGGTCTCGGCGCCGACCGGGTCGCCCTCTTCGGTTTCTCGCAGGGCACGATGACCGCACTCCACGCCGCCCCGCGCTACGCCCCGCAACTCGCCGGCGTCGTCGGCTGCTCCGGCGCGCTCATCGGCGCCGATCTGCTGGCCGCCGAGCTCGAGGCCAAGCCACCCTTGCTGTTGATGCACGGCGATGCCGACGAGGTCGTGCCGGTCCAGGCCCTGCCGGCGGCGCGCGAAGCCTTCGAGAGCCTCGGCTTCGCGGTGCAGTGGGAGATCCGCCGCGGCCTCGGCCACGGCATCGACCCCGCGGGCATCGACCGGGCGGGGCGCTTTCTCGCCGCCTGCTTCGAGGCGGCGCCGGGCTGAACGGCGCACCGTCGCCCGCCCGTTGCCGAAGCCGGCGCGATTTGCATAAAGCGGCCATGACCGGCGTCGTCTCCATCCCCGCCGAAGCACCGTTCGCCGCCACCCTGGCGCGCGGGCTTTTGGCCGAGCACGGCCCGCGCGGCTTGGCGCGGCTGCGGCTCGTGCTGCCGAGCCGGCGGGCGTGCCTGGTGATGCAGGAGGCCTTTTTGGAGGCCAACGGCGGCCAGCCGCTCCTGCCGCCGCGCCTGATCCCGGTGGGCGACGCCGCCGGCGAGCTGGGCCTGTTGGACGCCGCCGCCGAATGGGGCGTGCCGCCGGCGCTGGGCGATCTGCGGCGGCGCTTTCTCCTCTTCGAGCTGGTCCGCCGGGTCGAGGCCGAGCTGCCCGACGAGCAGGCCTTTCGCCTCGCCGACGCGCTGCGCGCGCTCCTCGACGAGCTCGACCAGGAGGACGTGCCCGTCGCCGCGCTCGCGGGCTTGGAGGCCGGCGACGCGCCCGCGCACTGGCAGCGCATCGCGCGCTTTCTCGACCTGCTCGCCGGGACCTGGGGCGGCATCGAAGCCGAGGCCGGCGGCATCGGTCGGGTGGCGCGCCGCGGCCGCCTGTTGCAGGAGGTGGCCGGGCGCTGGGGCGCGGACGACCCGGGTGCGGTCGTCGTCGCCGGCGTCACCGGCTCGGTGCCCGCCGTCGCCGCGCTGATGGCGACCGTCGCCGCGCTGCCCGCGGGGCGCGTCGTCCTGCCGGGTGTCGACCCGGAGCCGGCTTTGGGGCTCGCCCAGGCCATGGGCCCGGCGCATCCGCAATGGGGCTTCGCCCGCTTGCTGGAGCGCTTGGGCCTCGACCTCGAAGCGGTGCCGCGGTGGCCGGACGACCTCGGTGCCCCAGACCAGCGGCGCCGTCTTTTAAGCGCCATGACCACCCCGGCGGCGCTCACGCCGCCCGCGGTCGACCTCGACGGCGCGCTCAAAGGTGTCGAGATCGTCGAGGCGCCGGACGTGGCGAGCGAGGCCCTCGCCGTCGCGCTGCGCCTGCGCGCGCTGTTGGAGACGGACGCCCGCGCCCTCGTCGTCGCCCCCGACCGCCAGCTCGCCCGCCGCATCGCCGCCGAGCTCAAGCGCTTCGACCTCGCCGTGGAGGACAGCGCCGGCCAGCCGCTCGATCAGACCGCGCCGGGCACCTTCGCGCTGCTGGTGGCGCACGCCTGCCTCGATGCCGACCCGGTGGTGGCGAGCCTCGCCATGCTCAAGCACCCGCTGGCGCGCGCCGGCCGCGACGGGGCGAGCTGCCGGCGTCTCGCCCGCGCGCTCGAGCGCCGGCTGCGCGCGGGGCTCGAAAGCCCGCCCGGCTTCAAGCGGCTCGAAGCAGCGGCCGACGCCGCTGGCGAGGAGGTCGCCGAATGGTTCAAGGGCGTCGCCGCCGCCACCGCGGAGCTCCGCGCCGCGCGCGCGACGGCGGCGGTGGCGTTCGCCGACCTGCTGGCGGCGCATCGCACCGCCCTCGACGGCCTCGCCCGCGACGCCGCCGGCGACGACCGCGAG
>JBKHCM010000042.1:0-24220 GCA_046541805.1 Alphaproteobacteria bacterium | reverse complement strand
GCACCGGCGCGCGGCGCCGCCGCGGCCCCGGCCCGCACCGGCTGAGCCGCCGGCGCGTGCGGCGCCGCCCCGGGCGCGTCCGTGCTCGCCGCACGGGCTTTTGACGTCCTTGATGCGGCGGTGCGGCGGCGTGGCCGGCGGCGATCGTGGGGCCGTCGGCGGCCGGTGGGGACGGCTGCGTGCGAGCCGCCGCGCCACCGCTCACCCCTGCCGTTGCATCTCGAGGGCGACGCGGTTCATGAAGCCGGCGTCGTCGCCTCGGGCCAATTTGGGCGCGGCGTCGACGACGGCGTCGAGGAAGCGGTCGAGCTCGTCGCGCTCGGCCTTGGCGAAGTCGCCGAGGACGTAGCCGGTGACCCGGTTCTTGTCACCCGGATGGCCGATGCCGAGGCGCACGCGCTTGAACTCGCGCGTGCCCATCACCGCCGCGATCGAGCGCAGGCCGTTGTGGCCGGCGACACCGCCACCCAGCTTCACCCGGCACTTGAAGGGCGCGAGGTCGAGCTCGTCGTGGAAGACGACGATGTCGGCGGGGGCGAGCTTGAAAAACCGCGCCGCCTCGGCGACCGCGCGGCCGCTTTCGTTCATGTAGGTCATCGGCTCGAGAACGAGCACCCGCTCGCCGCCCATCGGCCCCTCGCTGAGCCGGCCGCGGAACTTGGTCTTCCAGCCCGCAAAGGCGAAGCGCTCGACCATGCGGTCGAGCGCCATGAAGCCGATGTTGTGGCGGTGGCCGGCATAGGCGGCCCCGGGATTGCCCAAGCCGACGAACAGCCGCATCCCGCGGGCCTCCCGGCGGCGCGGGGCCTAGGCCTCGCTGTCTTCGGCCGCGCCCGCCCCGGCCTCGCCACCGGCCTCGCCCGCCTCCTGCGGCCCGCGGCCGGTGATGGTGGCGATGGTGAAGTCGCGGTCGGTGATGGTGAGCTCGACCTGGGCCGGCAGCGTGATCGCGCTGACGTGCAACGACTCGCCGATGTCGAGCGTGGCGAGGTCGGCCTCGATGGTCTCGGGGATGGCGTCGACCGGGCAGGTGAGCTCGATCTCGCGGCGCACCACGTTGAGCACGCCGCCGCGCTTGAGGCCCGGGCAGGTCTCCTCGTTGAGGAAGGTGACCGGCACCGCCATCGTCGCCGTCGCGCCGCCCTTGGCACGCACGAAGTCGACGTGGAGCGGGAAGGCCTCGTCGACGACGGGGTGCACCTGGGTCTCGCGCGGGATGACGCGCAGCTGCTTGTCGCCGAAGTCGAGCATGCACATCGCGCTGTAAAAGCGCGGATTGGTCTGCAGCTCGCGGCGCAGCTCCTTCATCTCGACGGCACAGAGCTCGGGCGGCTCGCCGCCGCCGTAGATCACCGCCGGCACCTTGCCGGCGGCGCGCAGCCGCTTGTTCGGCCCCTTGCCCTGCTGCGTGCGGACCTCCGCCGGCAGGCTCACCAGATCGCTGGACATCGCTCGCTCCGTTCCCTCCGACACGGGTGCCGCCCGCCTCGGACAGATGGTGGTGGTCAATCGAACAGGCTCGACACCGAGCTCTCCGAGCTGATCCGGCTGATCGCCTCGCCCATCAGCTGGGCCACGGACAAGAGCCGGATCTTCTCGGTCACGCGCACCCCCTCGGTCGCCCGGATGCTGTCGGTGACCACGAGCTGCGCCAACGAGCTCGCGGCGACCCGGGCGACGGCCCCGGCCGACAGCACCCCGTGGGTGACGTAGGCGTAGACGCCGGTGCTGCCGTTGGCCAACAGCGCGTCGGCGGCGTTGCAGAGGGTGCCGCCGCTGTCGATGATGTCGTCGAAGAGGATGCACCGCTTGCCCTCGACGTCGCCGATGACGTTCATCACCTCCGACGCGCCGGCCCGCTCGCGGCGCTTGTCGACGATGGCCAAGGGCACGTCAAGGCGCTTGGCCAGCGCCCGGGCGCGCGCCACGCCGCCGACGTCGGGCGAGACGATGACGACGTCGTCGGAGCCGAGGTTGTTGTCGATGTCGGGCGCGAACAGGGGCGCGGCGTAGAGGTTGTCGACGGGGATGTCGAAGAAGCCCTGGATCTGGCCGGCGTGCAGATCCATCGTCAGCACCCGCGAGGCGCCGGCGGTGGTGATCAGGTTGGCCACGAGCTTGGCCGAGATCGGCGTGCGCGGACCCGGCTTGCGGTCCTGCCGCGCGTAGCCGAAATAGGGGATGACCGCGGTGATCCGCTTGGCCGAGGCGCGCCGCAGCGCGTCCAGGCAGACCAACAGCTCCATCAGGTTGTCGTTGGCGGGATAGGACGTCGACTGGATGACGAAGACGTCCTCGCCGCGGACGTTCTCGTTGATCTCGACCCACACCTCCATGTCGTTGAAGCGCTGGACCGTCGCGGTGGTGAGATTGGCGCGCAGATAGGCGGCGATCGCCTCGGCGAGCGGCCGATTGCTGTTGCCGGCGAGCAGCTTCATGGGATGGAGCTCCGAAGGACGACGGCGCGAAAGCTAGCAATGCCCCCGCGCCGGCGCAACGTGGCCCCCGGCGCTCAGCGCACCAGCAGCTCCAGCGGGTGCGCACTCAAGGTCTCCGGGGCGGCCTGCGTGACGCGCGAGCTGCGGCCCAGCGTCATCGCGGTGCCCGTTCCGCTGTCCATCAAGATCATGTGCAAAAAGAACACCATGTCGGGCTCGAGCACGACCGGGTTGTCGGCGTAGAACATCGGCCATTCCATCCACGACGGGGCGTAGGTGGCGCCGAGCGCGTAGCCGCAGGCGTTCAGGCGGTGCGCGCCGAGGCCGCGCTGGTCGAGCACCCGGGCGTGGGCGGCGTAGACCTCGCCGACGGTGTAGCCGGGGCGCAGCCGCGCCTCGCTGGCGGCGAGCGCCTCGTGGGCGGCGTCGAAGAGCTCGAGGTGGCGCGGGCTCGGCGGGCCGATGCAGATCGTGCGCATCTGGGCGGCGTGGTAGCGGCGGTAGGCGCCGGCCCATTCGAGGGTGAGCTGGTCGCTGGCGTCGAGGCGGCGGCGGCCGCTGTGGGCGCGGCACAACAGCGCGTAGGGACCGCTGCCGACGATCGGCGGGTTGCCGGTCGCGTCGCCGTCGCCGGCGTAGACCGCGCCGGTGAGCGCCGCCTGGATGCGGGCCTCGTCGGCGCCGGGGCCGGTGACCTCGAGCGCGGCGGCGAGCGCGGTGTCGGCGAGGGCGGCGGCGCGGCGGACATAGGCGAGCTCGGCCGGGCTCTTCACCAGCCGCAGCTGGGAGACCAGGTGCGAGGCGTCCACCAGCGTCGCCCGCGCGGCGAAGGCGGCCTCGAGCGCGCGCCCCGACGCGGCGTCGAGCCCCTTGCTCGCCCACTCGACGCCGATGCGCTTGGCGTCGAGGCCGAGCTCGCAGCAGAGCGCGCGCAGCGTCGCCACCGGCGCCGCGTCGGCGCCGTCCGTCCAGATCCGCACGTCGCCCACGCGCGAGGTCAGCCGCGCCTGACGCAAATCGGCCGAGCGCGTCAGCAGCGCCTTCCTGCCGTCGGCGGTGAGCACGAGGCACTGAAAAAAGCAGTACCCGAAGGTGTCGTAGCCGGTGAGCCAGTAGTGGCTCTCGGGGCTGAACAGCAACAGCGCGTCGAGCCGCGCGCGCGCCAGCGCGGCGAGGGTGCGGCGCTCGCGGCCGCGAAACTCCTCGTCGGTGAAGTGCAATTTCACATTTGCCTCCCGTGGCCGATCTTGCCCGCGGGGCGCGTCGGCCCTAAGTCTTGGGTAGGTTTCTCATCGGATCGACGCAACGGATGCCCGACGCACCCGCGACACTGACCTACAGCGTGCCGTTCCCGGCCGACCACCCCCCGGTCAAGACCCAGAAGACGGGTATCATGCTCATCAACCTGGGCACGCCCGATGGGACGACCTATTGGCCGATGCGGCGCTATCTCAGCCAGTTCCTGAGCGACAAGCGGGTCATCGACTACCCGTCGTGGTTCTGGCAGCCCATCCTCCAGGGCATGATCTTGACGACCCGGCCCAAGCGCAGCGGCGCCGCCTACGCCTCGATCTGGAACGCGGCGGACGACGAGAGCCCGCTGCGCACCATCACCCGCCGCCAAGCCGACCGCCTGCGCGAGCGCTTCGCCGGGCGGGGTGACGTCGTCGTCGACTGGGCGATGCGCTATGGTCAGCCGGCGGTGGGCGACGTGCTCGAGAAGATGTTCGACGAGGGTTGCACCCGCGTCCTCCTGATGGCGCTCTACCCGCAGTACAGCGCGACGACGACCGCCACCGCCTACGACGACGCCTTCAAGAAGCTGCTGACGCTGCGCTGGCAGCCGGCGGTACGCACGGTCGGGCCCTGGCACGACGATCCGCTCTACATCGAGGCGATCGCGAGCTCGATCGTGGAGCATCTGGCGACCCTGGACTGGGAGCCCGAGGTGGTCATCACCTCGTTCCACGGCCTGCCCAAGCGCTACCACACCGCGGGCGACCCCTATCACTGCCATTGCGCCAAGACCAACCGGCTGGTGCGCGAGCGCCTGGGCTGGCCGAAAGAGAAGCTCAAGCTCTGCTTTCAGTCGCGCTTCGGCCCGGAGCCCTGGCTGCAGCCCTATCTCGACGAGACCGTGGAGCAGCTCGCCAAGGACGGGGTCAAGCGCCTCGCCGTGATCTCACCGGCCTTCGTCGCCGACTGCGTCGAGACCCTCGAGGAGATCGACCAGGAGGTGCGCGAAGAGTTCCTCGAGAACGGCGGCGAGCAGTTCACCTACATCCCGTGCCTCAACGATTCCGACGCCGGCATGGGGGTGATCGACAGCATCGTCCGCCGCGAGCTGCAGGGCTGGCTCGACTGATCCCGGCGCCGCCCGGCCGCCCCGGCGCCGCTCGCCATTGTCGGTTTGCCGCCGTCGCATCGCCGGGCGGTGGCGCGCGCGGGCGAGGCTGTCCGTTCGGCGCGTCTGCGGCGGCCGAGCAGCGCGGGAGCTGCGCTGCACCCGCACCCGCTTGAGCGCCGCGGCGGCCCGGGCACACCCGGACCGCCGGCGCGCCCGGGGGCGGGAGGCAAGCCGCTACTGGGTCGCGTCCTCGTCGGCGTCGTCGCCCGTCTCCTCGGCCTCGTCGCCGGCCTCCTCGGCGTCGTCGCCCGTCTCCTCGGCCGCGTCGCCGGCCTCCTCGGCGGCGTCGCCGGCCTCCTCGGCGGCCTCGCCGGTCGCCTCGGCGGCGTCCTCCGCGGCCTCGTCGGCGGCCTCGCCCATCTCTTCGCCGGTGCCCTCGCCCGCGCCGTTGCCGTTCTCCATGTTGGAATCGGCCTCGCCGCCAGTCTCGTCGCCGTTCGAGCCCTGATCGCAGGCGGCCACCCCCAAGCCCAGAACGCCGGCGAGCAGCACCGCGCGCAGAGCGGTCAGCGAGCGTCGGTTGTTGAGATCGAACATGCATTTCCTCCTGTGGTCATGTCCGATCAACGGCGTGGCGCGGCGCATGTTCCAAGAGAAGGCGGCGGCGGCCGGCGACGATGCCGAGCCGACGCACCCGCGCGTCCCGCGGCGATGACGCCGATGGGCCGCAAGCTCGAAAGGAGCGCGGTGCCACGGCCCGGCGCGCGCACCGGCGGCTCGGCTGGCCGCAGGCGGATGGTCGTGCGAAACGGCCTCGCCGTCGGCCCGGGGGACGACGGGCGCCATCGCGGCTTCGCTCGCAGGACGCGCAAGGCGCGGCCCCGCCCGCAACACGCAAGCGAGGCGGCCTGCCGCGTCGTCACGCCGCCGGCGGCAGGTTGGCCTGCAAGAGCTTGCTCATGCGGCGCGAGAACGCGCCGGGGTCGGGCAAAGGCTCGCCCTCGACGACGCGGGCCTGATCCAACAGCAGGCGGATCAGCTCGTCGACCTCGGCCGGGGTCTCGCCCTCGGCCGTCTTCTCCCCGGCGAGGGCGTTCGCCATCGACCGCACCAGCGGGTGCTTGGGGTTCACCTCGAGGACGCGCGCGCCCAGGCCCTCGATCTGCTTGTGCTGCTTCAAGAAGCGCTCGAGATGCAGGTCGAAGCCGCCCGCGTCGGCGACCAGGCAGACCGCGCTGTCGGTGAGGCGCTTGGAGCGCCGCACGTCCTTGACGGCGTCGCCGAGGGTCACCTTCATGTGGGCGATCAGGCGGTCGAGCGCCGGATCGTCCTCGGCCTCGGCCTCGTCCTCGCCCGGCTCGCCGGCGCCGATCTTGGCGAGATCGACCGCGTCGCGGGTGAGCGACTTGAACGGCTTGCCCTCGAACTCGCCCACCATCGGCAGCCAGAAGTCGTCGATGGCGTCGGTCAACAGCAGCACCTCGACGTCCTTGGCGCGCGCCTGCTCGAGCTGCGGGCTGCCCTTCAGGCTCTCGAGGTTGTCGCCGGCGATCGTCAAGATGGCGTCCTGGCCCTCCTTCATCCGCGCGACGTAGTCGGCGAGCGAGACCCACCCCTCGCTCCGGGTCGAGCGAAAGCGCGCCAGCCGCAAGAGCCGCTCGCGGTTGTCCTGGTCCTCGTAGAGCCCCTCCTTCAAGACCGAGCCGAACTGGCTCCAGAACTGATCGTAGTCGGGCGCGCCCTCCGCACCTTCGGCGTGCTGCCTGGCGATGCGCTCGAGCTCGTCCAGCACGCGGCGGGTGACCGCCTGGCGGATCTTGGTGACCACGATGTCCTTTTGCAGCGTCTCGCGGCTGACGTTGAGCTGCAGGTCCTCGCTGTCGACGACGCCGGTGACGAAGCGCAGATAGCGCGGCACCAGCTCGTCCAGCTGGTCGGTGATGAAGACGCGCTTGACGTAGAGCTTGACGCCGTGGCGCCGGTGCGGGTCGTAGAGGTCGAAGGGCGCCGTCGAGGGGATGAACAGGAGCCCGGTATAGGCGAGCTTGCCCTCCACCGCGAAGTGGATGCGGGTGAAGGGGGCGTCGAAGGCGTGGGCGGTGTGGCGGTAGAACTCGGTGTACTGCTCGTCGCTGATCTCGCTCTTCGCCCGACGCCAAAGGGCACTCGCCTCGTTGATCTGCTCGCCCTCGCCGTCGTGGGCGCCGGGCCGCTCGCCCGGCGCGCCGAGGCGGATCGGGAAGGCGACGTGGTCGGAGTAGGTCCGCACCAGGTGCTTGAGGCGGTGCTCCTCGAGGTAGTCCTTGGCGTCCTCCTTGAGCTTGAGGACGACGGCGGTGCCGCGGGCGAGCTGGACGTCGGTCTCCTCGATGGTGAAGCCCGAGCGGCCGTCGGAGCGCCACACCCAGGTGGTGTCGGCGCCGGCCTTTTTGGAGAACACCGCCACCTCGTCGGCGACCATGAACGAGGCGTAGAAGCCGACGCCGAAGCGGCCGATGAGGTCGCTGGCACCGCCTTTGTCGGTGCCCTTCTGCTCGGCCAGGACCTCGGCGAAGCGCGCGGTGCCCGAGCGCGCCACCGTGCCCAGGTTCTCGGCCATCTCGTCCTTGTCCATGCCGATGCCGTCGTCGGCGACGGTGAGCGTGCCCTTCTCCTTGTCGGCGACGATGCGGATCTCGAGGTCCGGGTGGTCGCCCAACAGCTCCGGGCGGCTCAGGCTCTCGTAGCGGAGCTTGTCGCAGGCGTCCGAGGCGTTCGAGATCAGCTCGCGCAGGAAGACCTCGCGGTGGGTGTAGAGCGAGTTGATGACGATATCGAGGACGCGGCCGACCTCGGCCGAGAAGGGCTGCATGTCGCTCACGGGTCCGCTCTCCAACGCTCGGGCGGGTTGTCGTCGTGCGCCGTTCATCTTGTCCGGAACGCCCTGCATGTAGGCGCCGCGTCCGACGCTGCAAGACGCCCCTCAGGCCGGCCAGGACGGGTGGTGCAGGTCGATGACGAAGGCGTGGCGGTGGCGCAAGGGCGGGTGGCGATGCGGGTGCGCGTGCGGCGCCGGGCCCTCCCAGCCCGCATGGGGGTGGCGATGGTGCGGGTCGTCGTGGGTGTGGAGGTGATCGTGCGCGCCGCCCGGATGCGCGTGCTCGAGCTCGACCGGATCGCCCGCGGGCCAGAGCACGAGCGCCGCGAGCCCGCCCGCGGCGGCGAGCGCCGCGAGCCCGGCGAAGGCCGCGCCCGTCCCCGCCGTGCTCGCGAGCCAGCCGGCGAGCGGGTAGGTCAAAAGCCAAAAGGCGTGGCTCAGGGCGAACTGGGCGGAGAAGAAGGCCGGCCGGTCGCCCGCGTTCGAGGAGCGCCGCAGCACCCGGCCGATCGGGGTCTGCACCAGCGCGAGCCCGACCCCGGTCGCAAACCACAGGCCCAACAGCGCCGCGTAGCCCGGCGCGGCGACGGCACCCGCCGCCATCGCGGCGGCGAGGAGCCCGGCACCGGTGAGCATGAGCGTGCGCTCGGCGACGCGGTCGACGAGGCGCGGGAGCACCAGCGCCGCCGCCATCGAGCCGCCACCCGCCAACGCCATCGCCAGCGCGAGCGCACTCTCGCCCAGGCCCAGCTCGGCGCGCACCAGCACCACGCTGTTGACGATGACCATGGCCCCGGCGGCGGCGACGGCGAGGCCGAGCGCTGCCACGCCCCTGAGCCGCGGGGTCGCCAGATAGGCCCGCACGCCGAAGGTGAGGTTGGCGAGCACCGACCGTCCCCGCTCCGCCGGCCGCGGCTTCGGGATCGCCGCACCGACCACCCAGGCGGCGGAGACGAGAAAGCCCGCGGTGGTAGCGAGGAAGAGCTGATCGAAGCTCACGACCAAGAGCGCCAGGCCCGCGAGCAGCGGGCTCAACAGGTTCTCGAGGTCGTAGGCGAGGCGCGAGAGCGCGAGTGCCCGGGTGTAGTCCGGGTCCTCCAGCACGTCGGGGATGGTCGCCTGGAAGGTCGGGGTGAAGCCGGCGGCGCAGGCGTTGAGCACGAAGATGACGAGGTAGAGCTGCCAGACCTCGGTGATCCAAGGCAACGCCAGCACCGACGCCGCGCGCACGAGGTCGAGGCCGACCAGGAGCCGCTTGCGCGGCAACAGATGGGCGAGCCCACCCACCACCGGCGCGATCGCGACATAGGCCACCATCTTGAGCGCGAGCGCGGTGCCCAGCACCATGCCGGCATCGTCGCCCGCGAGGTCGTAGGCGAGAAGCGCCAGCGCCACGGTCATCAGCCCCGTGCCGGTGAGCGCGGTCACCTGGGCGAGGAAGAGGCGCCGGTAGGTGGGATGACGCAGCGGCGAGAGCATGAACGCAGGGCTAACAGCCGGTGCCAGCGTCGCCAAGCCCGGGGCGCGGAGGCCAGCGCGACATAGGATTTGTCCGATCCGAGCGCGACTAATCAAGTCGATATGGAGCCTGACAGCACTCAATCACATAGCGGTATCTCTGAAGCTTCGAGCTTTCCTTGAAGCATCGGCGATGCTGCATGTCCGCTTCGGGCCGAGAGGAGCCATCGGGTGGAGCAGGGCGATGGCCGGGCGCGTTTAGGTCTGCTATCCTAACTTGGTGTGCCATGGGACCGCCGCGCGCGGTGAAACCGAGCGAGTTCGGGAAATGCCGAACGGACCCAGATCGGCGGGTTTTCGTTCTTCGTCAACGGGTTACGCGGCCATCGGACGGTCGCGCGGCGCCTCTCGATCTGGCGTTTCGCGCGCCCGTCGCGGCGGCCGCGCGGGGCCGGGGCGGCGAGCTCGGGGGCGCTCCGGCCGTGGTGGTTGCAGACCTCCGCTTCGTGCCGGCCGAGGCCGCGGCGGCGGCCGGCTGGGTGCACGCCCTGGGCACGCTCGAGCACCCCTTTCTCGACCACGCCCCGACGCTCGTGCGCCGGCTCAAGGCGCGGGCGTGCGCCGCGGCCGGTCGCGCCCCGCTCAGTGGCCGGTAAGGACCAACGTCCTCACCGGCAGGAGCAGGGCCTGGATGCGCAACACCGCGGCGTGGACGATGCCGACGGTGTCGACGACGTGCAGGAAGGCCCACCGCAGCAGGCCCACGTCCGTCGACGCCAGGAGCTCGTGGTGGCTGGTGTAGGCGTTGGCGATGCAGCGGCTGCCGGGCGGCAGCCCGTCGAGGCCGCCGGCGTAGAGCGGTTCCATGTTCACGAGGATGGTGCCGCCGCCGAGGTCGAGCTGGTCGGCGACGTCGAAGAGCTCCTCCTCGGCGCCGAACTGGCCCGATGCGATGTAGTCCTGGACGTGGGTGACCACCATCGGGATGACGACGAGCGGTTTGGCCGCACAGGTCACCTCGGCGACCATCCCGACCCGCATCACCTGCGCCTCGATCTGGCCGAAGCCGGCCTGGATCGCGCGCCGCCCGGCGCGCTCCGGGATCAACACGCCGGCGGGCCGCATCAGCGGGCTGACGATGTCGCCGACCCTGAGGGTGAACTGCTCGACCCGCCCGGCGACGCCGGCGCGCACGACCATCTGGTCGAGCCGGACCTGGGCTTCGGCGAGCTGGGCCTCGGCGCTCGCGCGCTGCGCCGGCAGCAGGGTGGCGAGCCGCTCCTCCACCGTGGCCCTGGCGGCCTGGGCCGCCTCGAGCGCGCCGCGCCGGCTCTCGAGCGCGGTCTCGAGCCGCTCGATCTCGCGCCCCGGCACCGCGTCGGGGTTGCGCGCGCGCAGCTCGCGCCGGCTCTCGAGCTCCTCGCGGGCCTGATCGAAGGTGCCACGGGCCTCACGGATGCGGCCGTCCGCGGCGGCGCGCTCGGTGCGGGCGACCGCGATCGCGGCATCGATCTCGGCGATCCGCCGGCGCAGCGTCTCCGTCTCGGCCCGCACCTTGCGGTCGTCGAGGCGGAAGATCGGCGCGCCGGCGTCGACCTCGGCGCTGGCGTCGACGTAGATCTCGGCGACGCGTCCCCCGGTCTCGGGCAGGATCGGCACCGTGCGGAAGAACGACGCCGCGTTGGTCGTCGACGGGTGATAGTAGAAGATCAGCGTGATCAACAGAACGGTCAGCACCAAGCAGCCGGTGATCCCCCCAGCGCAGCTCGAACCAGACGCTGTAGAGCGTGATTTCGCGGCCGAGACGCTTGCCCTGAGCGTAGCGGCGGTAGAGGTAGTCGGGCACGACGGTGACGAGCGAGCAGAGGAGGAGTTCGAGCACGGCTCAGGCCTCCCGGTCGCCGCCGGCGCCGCTGTCCGGGGGCGCCCCGCGCCCGCCGGCTCCGGCCAGGCGTTCGAGCGCGCCGGCGATGCGGCGCAGCGGCGTGCCGAAGTCCGGCAGGTCCACCAGCGCCAACAGCAGCGCCGCCACCCAGAACAGATGAACGTGGGTGAACAGCGCCAGCAGGCCGAGGACCGCGACGATCTCCAGCTGCAGCTTTTTCGAGGCGTGGGCCATGCGTTCCGGCAGCGAGTGCAGCCGGAAAAAGAGGCTGCCGGTGGCGAGGACGGCGAGGAGCAGAAACACCGCCGTGACGACCAGGAGGACGTCGGGGGACCCGGGCGGGGTGATGAACGGCGGCAGATGCTCCGGCGCCGCGGCGTGCGACTGGGCCATGCGCGGGCTCCCGGGTCCCCCGTCGATAATTCTGTGCTGCGCCCGTTAGCACCGCCTTCGGCGCTCCGTCACCGACTTTCTCGCGCCCGGGCGGGATATTTGCCCGCCCGCCGGAACACCGCCATCTGCGTCGGTGCGCCGAGCTGCGGGTGGGTGGCGGCGACGTCCAGGCGCCGGGCGGCATAGCCGTGGCGGGCGGCGACGCCCGCGGCCCAGCGCGCGAGGCGGGCGCGGCCCCACTCGAAGCGGTGGTCCGGGTGGCGCCGGCGGTGCGCCGGCACGCCCAAAAGCTCGTTGAAGTCGGCGTTGGGCGTGGTGACCACGACCAGCGCCGGTGCCATGTCGCGGAAGACCGCGCGCTCGACCGCGCCCAGCCGCTCGGGCGGCAGGTGCTCGAGGGTCTCGACCATCACCGCGGCGTCGAAGCCACTGCGCACGGCGCTGCGGTCGGTGAGCGAGGCCGCGATCAGCTCGACCTTGGCGCGCTCGGCCGAAGGCGCGGCCGCGAGCCGCCGGCCGAGCTCGGCCAGCCGCGCCGCCCGGGGCTCGACACCCACGATCCGCACGATCTCCGCGGTACCGGCGAGCCGCAACAGAAGCGCGCCGTCGCCGCAGCCGAGATCGAGCACCGTCCGCGCGCCGGCGTCGCGCAGCACCGCTTCGACCGCGACCAGGCGCTGGGCGTGGAGCCGGGTGATCACGCCGCCGCCGGCCGCTGCAGCAGCGCCACGTCCTTGCGCGGGATCGCGCACGCCCAGCCGAGCTGCGCCGCGACGTGGTGAAAGGTCGCCGCACGGTAGAAGACGACGTGGGTGGGATCGCGGCGGTACCACCAGCCGGCGAAGCGGGCATCGTCGGTCTGAAAGCAGGTCATGACCGCGAGCCAGCCGCCCGGACGCACCAGCGTCGCCAGCTGAGCGAAGGTGGCACCCGGCGCGTGCAGGTGCTCGACGACCTCGCAGGCGGCGACGGCGTCGTAGCGGCCGGCGAGCGGTCCCGGATCGGGCGCGAAGAGCGGATCGTAGCCGTGGACGTCGAAGCCGGCCTCGGCGAGGAGCGCGCCGAGCGCGGAGCTCGCGCCGCAGCCGAAGTCGAGCACCCGCGCGCCGGGGGCGAGGCGCGCCGCCAGCGGGTCCGCCAGCCGCGCGGCGAAGCGGCGGTAGCCCGGATCGGCGGCGGCGTTCTCGTGGGTGGCGTAGTGCGCGTGCTCGGTGGCCGCATCGGGGCGCTGCGCCGGGTCGAGAAAGGTCGCCGCGCAGGTCCCGCAGCGCCGATAGCGCCGCGCCGCCACGGTGGCGAAGGGGCGCACGTCGCCACCGCCGCAGACCGGGCAGGCCACGCCCGTCAGCCCCCGAGCCCCGCCGGGTCGGTGTTGCCGCCGCAGATCAAGACGCCGACGCGCTCCGCCGCGCCGGGGCGATAGGCCCGGCTCAACAGCGGAGCGAGGGCGGCGGCACCCCCGGGCTCGGCGGCGATGCGGGCGTGCTGCCAGAGCCAGAGCTGGGCGGCGCGGATCTCGTCGTCGCCGACGGTGAGGCTGACGACGCCGTGGTGGCGGACGAGGGCGAAGCCGATCTCGCCGATCCGCCGCGCGCCGAGGCTGTCGGCGGCGAGGCCCGAGACCGCGACGTCGATCGGCGCGTCGGCGTCGAGTGCGACGGCGAGCGTCGGGGCGTGGCGCGGCTCGACCGCGACCAGCCGCAGGCGGTGGCCAAGCGCGGCGAGCGCGCCGCCGATCAGCCCGCCGCCGCCGACCGCGACCAACAGCGTGGTGAGCTGCGGGTCCTGCTCGAGCCATTCGCGAAAGAGCGTGCCCTGGCCGGCGACGGTGGCGGGCTGGTCGTAGGCGTGGACCAGCATGGCGCCGGTCTCGGCGCGGCGCGCCGCCATCGCCTCGAAGGCCTCGGCGTAGACGCTGCCGACCTGGCGCACCGCCGCGCCGAGCGCGCGCAGGAGCTGGACCTTCACCGGCGCCGAGCTCAGCGGCAAGAAGACCTCGCAGCGCACGCCCAGCTCACGGGCGGCGTGGGCCACCGCGATGCCGTGGTTGCCGCCGGAGGCGCAGATGACCCCCGCCGGCGGGACCTCGCCGGCGAGCAGCGTGTTGAAGGCGCCGCGCGGCTTGAACGAGCCGGTGTGCTGCAGCTGCTCGAGCTTGAAGACGACCGGCACCGGCGCGGCCTCGCCGGCGTCGAGGGTCAGGATCGGGGTGCGGCGGACGCGGCCCTCGATGCGGGCCGCCGCCGCTTTGACGTCGCGTTCGTCCAACAGCCCGAAGGTCCTCCGTCTGGCGCCGGAGGTCGACGGTGCGCCGCGCCGGCGGAGTGGTCAATCGGGGCGAAGCACGCAGGCCGGCGTGATCCGGCGGCAGGGTGGCGCGGGCGGGCTATGCGTCCGGCGCACCGGGCCGATGCGTCGCCGCGGCTGGCGCGGGCACGCCGTCTCGGCGATGCCGGTGCGAGGGAGGGCCGCCACCATGACCGCGCCCGCGCCGCCGCGCCCGCTCTGGCTGGTGCCGGCGCCGTTTCTCTTCTTGGGTTTCTGGTCGTCGGGCTTCGCCTTCGCGAAGCTCGGGCTCGCGCACGCCGAGCCGCTGACCTGTCTCGTGCTGCGCTACGTCGCGGTGCTGCTCGTGCTCGCACCGGTGCTGGCGGTGCTGCGCCCGGCGCTGCCGCCGCTGCGGGTGCTGGTGCACGCCGGCAGTGTCGGTGTTCTCATCCAGGGCGTCTATTTCGGGCTCTCCTACGTGGCGATGGGGCGCGACATCGCCGCCGGGGCGGTGGCGCTGATCGTCTCGCTGCAGCCGATCCTGGTGGGCCTGTTGGCGCCGCGGCTGGTGGGCGAGACGGTCACCCGCGCGCGCTGGGCCGGCCTGGCGCTGGGGCTCGTCGGCGCGGCCTTGGTGATCCTGGCGCGCTCGGCGGTCGAGGTGGTCGACGGCTGGGCCGTGCTCGCCGCCGTCGGCGCGCTCGCGGGCATCACCGCCGGCACGCTCTGGGAGAAGCGCTTCGGCGTCGCGGCGCACCCGATGGCGTTGAGCGCCACCCAGTTCGTCGCCGGGCTCGCGGTGCTGGCGCCGTTGGCCTGGGGTGTGGAGGGCTTCGCCTTCACCCCGCACCCCGAGCTCTGGCTCTCCGTCGGCTATCTCGTGGTGGCGAATTCGCTGATCTCGCTGACGCTGCTTTTGGCGATGATCCGCCACGGCGAGGTGGCGCGGGTGTCCTCGCTCTTTTTTCTGGTTCCTCCCACCGCCGCGCTCATCGCCTGGGGCATCATCGGCGAGGTCATGCCGCCCCTCGCCTGGATCGGCATGGCGGTCGCCGCCGCCGGGGTCGCCATCGCCGTCCGCGGCGGCGCCCGCCGGGGGGCGTAGTCGACCGCATCGCGCTTGCGTTGCGGCGCGGTGCGGGCTAGCCGTCGCGGCCCCGGCTTCACGCACCGAGTTTCGACGGGCGGGGATGGAGGACCGATGTTCAAAAGGCTCAGCGACGACGTCTGGGTCGCCGGCCAGCTGCGGGAGCCGGACTTCGCCGCGGCCGCGGCGGCGGGTGTGCGCACGGTTCTCAACAACCGGCCCGACGGCGAGGCGCCCGACCAGCTGGCGCACGCCCGCGCCGAGGAGGCGGCCATACGCGCCGGGCTGGCCTATCACTATCTGCCGATCGCGAACGGCCATCTCACCTTCGAGACCGTCGAGACCATGCGCGTGCTGTTGCGCGAAGCCGAAGCGCCGGTGTTGGCCTACTGCACGTCGGGAACGCGGAGCACCTTTCTTTGGGCGTTCGCGAGCGCGGTGTGGCTCCCGAGCGAGAATATCGTCGAGGCCGCGCGCGGCGCCGGCTACGATCTGAGCGGCATCGCGCCGCAGCTCGACGCGCTGCACAAGCGCTGAGCAGGCGCCTCGAGGGCGCGGCGCGTTTGGTTGCGGTTCACTCGCTCTGGGTATACAAGGCTCCCATGGGCGTCGTCGGGAGCCGGCGCCCTGTTCCCGCGAGAGAGTAAAGCCTCCCCCATTGCGCACCGGCCCTCCGGGGCCGGTGCGCTTCGTCATGCCGCACGGCTCGCCCCGTGCCGACCGGGCGGTGCGGTCGCTGCCGGGGCGATGGTGGCGGCGATGGCCTTTCCAAAGGGCCGCGGCGCCGTCCACCTGCCGTCGCGACGCCTGCGCGCGCCGGGCGAGCTCGCCGCGATGGGCGTGCCCGCGGGCATCCTCGACGCGATCGCCGCCTGCGCCGCCCTCGACCACACCCATGCCACCAAAGCCCTACCTGCGACGGCGGTGGACTATCGCCGCCTCCTGACCGACAGTTTCGGCCGATCCGCCGCCTGACCCAGGGGAGATCGCGCGTGCCCGCGTTCGTCTGCCGTCGCTTCGCCCTCGTCGTCCCGCTCTCGGCCGCGCTCGCGGTCCCCGCCGCCGCGCAGACCACCAGCCTGGAGCTCGAGCTCAACAAGCTCGAGGCGGTGGACGATGGCTGTCGTGCCTTCTTCGTCGTCCGCAACGACGGCGATACCGCCTTCGAAAGCCTGGATCTCGACGTGGTGACCTTCGAGCCCGACGGCGTCGTCGCCGCGCGCTTTCAGGTCGAGCTGGGGCCGGTCGCCGCCGACAAGACCATGGTCAAGCCGTTCGACTTCGCCGACGTCGCGTGCGAAGACATCGACCGGGTGCTATTGAACGACGTCGTCGCCTGCGCGCCGCCGGAGCCGGCGGAGTGCCTGGCGATGATCGAGCCCACCTCGCTCGCTGCGGAGTTCTTCAAATAGCGCTATGACCGACGCACCGGACGAGGGCACCAAGCACCGCCTCACCCTCGGCGAGCCGTTCGCGGACGTCACCCTCGCCTACCGCGAATGGGGCCCGGCCGACGCGGCGCGGACCGTCGTCGCCGTCCACGGCCTCACCCGCAACGCCGCCGACTTCGCCGGCCTCGCCACCGCCCTGGCCGGGCGCGGCGCACGGGTGCTGGCGGTCGACGTGGTCGGCCGCGGCGACAGCTCCTGGCTCGCCGATCCGAGCGGCTACGCGGTGCCGACCTATGCCGGCCACCTCGCGCGCTGGCTCGAACGCCTCGAGCTCGACCGGGTCGACTGGGTCGGCACCTCGATGGGCGGGCTCATCGGCATGGCGCTCGCCGCGAGCGAGCGGCCGCCGCTGGCGCGCCTCGTGCTCAACGACGTCGGCCCGTTCGTGCCGAAGGCCGCGCTCGCGGAGATCGGCGCCTATCTCGCCAAGACGCTGCGCTTCGCGAGCCTCGCCGAGGTCGAGGCGCATCTGCGCACGATCCACGCCGGCTTCGGCCCGCTCACCGACGCGCAGTGGCGCCGGCTCGCGCGGACCAGCGTCGTGCCCGACGGCGACGGCTGGCGGCTCAACTACGACCCGGCGATCCGCGTGCCCTACGCGGACCTCGCCGCCGCCGACATCGACCTCTGGGAGCTCTACGACCGGATCACGGTGCCGACGCTCGTGCTCCACGGCACCGCGAGCCCATTGTTGGATCGGGCCACCTGCGAGGCCATGCGCCGCCGCGGGCCGCGCGCCGACATCCACCATGTCGAGGGCGTCGGGCACGCGCCGGCACTCCTCGCCGACGATCAGATCGACGCCGTCGCGACATGGCTGGGTCTCTAGGTCGGCGCAATCGCCGCGCGTTGCTCGCGGCGGCTGCCGTGGCCCTCGGCGGGGCCGTCGCCTGGCGCCTGGCCGGCCGGCCGGCGCTGCCCGAGCTCGCGGCGCGGCGCCGCGGCGATCTGGTTTTCCTCGAGGGCGGGGGCAGCGCCGATCTCAGCCGCTCGCTGGAGGTCGGCATGCCCGGCGGGGAGGCGGCGGAGCCCGTCGCCGAGGTCGACCGCGCCGCGGTCGAGGCGCCCGCCGGCGCCCAGGTTCTGGGCGACGAGGGTCCGTCCTTCGTCGCCTTTCTCGACTACCGCTGCGTCGCCTGCCGCCGCCACGCCGACGCGCTCCTCGCCGGGGCGCGGGCCGGGCGCTTTCGCCTCATCGTGCGCGATTGGCCGATCCTCGGCGAGCCTTCGGTGCTCGCCGCGCGCGCGGCGATGGCGGCGGCGGCGCAGGGTGCCTACTGGGACTTCCACGCCGCATTGATGGCCACCGGCTTCGTGCCGACGCCGGGGCTCGTGGGTGAGCTCGCCGAGCGCCACGGCCTCGACCGCGCGCGACTGCGCGCCGACATGGACGGCGAGGCGGTCCGCCGTGACCTTGCGCACAACGCGGCGCTCGCGCACGGCCTCGGCGGCGTCGGCACGCCGCTCTACGCGATCGACGGCGTCGTCGTCACCGGCGCCTGGGAGCCCGCGACCCTGCTGCGCCTCGCCGAGCGCCACGCCGCCTGACGGCCGCGCTCGGCGCACGAGCCCGGCGTCGGGCGGGAACGTAGCGGGTGGGGGCCGACGTTTCGCCGCACGCCCCGGCCTGCTATCACGCGCCGCGGGAGTGCCCGACACCTTCGCGAAGGAGCCCGACGTGGCCGACGGCCTCGCCGGCTCCGCCGCGGCGGTGCGACGCGCGGTGCCGGGCGGCACCGAGGTCGACCCCGCCGCGGCGAGCCGGGCCATGCGTCTCGCCAAGCGCGCCCCCGGCGAGCGGCCGGGCGCTTCGCCCTGACCGCCGGCGCGCGCGGCCGAACCACCACCAACAACGACGAGGACCCACCATGTCCGAGCCTCGCCCCTGCATCATCACCGTCGCGATCACCGGCTCGGTGCCGACCAAGGCCGCCAACCCGGCGGTGCCGATCACCGTCGCCGAGCAGGTGGAATCGACCCACGCGGCGTTCGAGGCCGGGGCGGTGCTCGCGCACTGCCACGTCCGCGGCGACGACGGCCGGCCCAGCTCCGATCCGCAACGGTTCGCCCGTCTGTTGGAGGGCCTGCGCCGGCACTGCCCGGGCATGATCGTGCAGTTCTCCACCGGCGGCCGCTCCGGCTCGGGCCGCGAGCGCGGCGGCATGCTCGCGCTCGCGCCCGACATGGCCTCATTGGCGACGGGCTCGTGCAACTTTCCGAGCCGCGTCTACGACAACCCGCCCGAGTTCATCGACTGGCTCGCCGCCGAGATGAAGCGCTATCGGGTCAAGCCCGAGATCGAGGTCTTCGACCTCTCGATGCTCTTCAAGGCGGTGGAGATGGCCCAGGACGGCCGCATCGACGGGCCCTTGCACGTCCAGTTCGTCATGGGGGTGAAGAACGCGATGCCGGTGGATCGCGCCGTCTTCGACTTCTATGTCGACACCCTCGCCCGGCTCGCCCCCGACGCCACCTGGACCGGCGCCGGCATCGGCAAGGACCAGCTCACCCTCAACCGCTGGTCGCTCGAGCGCGGCGGGCATGTCCGCACCGGCCTCGAGGACAACATCCGCCTCGACCACGCCACGCTGGCGCCGTCGAACGCCGCCCTCGTCCGCCGCGTCGTCGACCTGCTGGCGGGCTACGGCCGGCGCCCCGCCACCGTCGCCGAGGCACGCGCGCTTTTGCACCTGCCGGCGGCTTGAGCGCGCGCTCCCGGCCTTCGGGCCGCGCGCGCTTGCCGGCGGCGGGCGTCGACGTCGCCGCGCTCTTCGCCCGAGCGCCGTCGGGGCCCACGGTCTTCGCGGCCCCCGTTCGCCGGGGCTGGATGGTCGTGGAGCGTGGTGCCCGGGGCGAGAGTCGAACTCGCACGCCGTTGCCGGCGGTGGATTTTGAGTCCACTGCGTCTACCGTTCCGCCACCCGGGCGCAGCTGTCAGCTAGCGCGAAGGGCGGGCGCCTGTCCACCGTTGCCGTTGGTGCCGGCGTGGCGGATCGCCGAACGGCTCACGCCCAACGCCTTGGCGAGCGTCGCGAGCCGGCGTTCGACCGCCTCGCCCAAGGGCAGCGAGCCGTCGTCGGGCAGCACCAGCGTCACCCCGTCCGCGGTCGCCTCCAGCCGGCTGGCGGCAATCAAGTGCGCCGTGGCGCCGGAGAGGCGGTAGGCCAGCTGGAGCGCATGGCCCAGGATCAGCGCCCGCTCGGCGCCGGCACCGGCGAGGTGGAGCGCTTGGCGCGCCAGCGGCTTGGCGAGATCGCCGCGATAGCGGGCGTAGACGGCGAGCGCGAGCCAGCCGCGGTCGCGGTGGTTCAAGCCCGGCAGCGGCAGGTGCAGCACCCGATCCAGGGCGTAGTCGTCACGGTAGTCGGGATGGGTCGACCAAGCGACGTCGGAGAGATGGCAGGCGGCGACGCGCAGGCGCTGCTCGCCCAGGGTCTCGTCGGCGAAGAGCGGCGCGGTCCAGTCGACGAGCTCGCTGCCGACGCGGCCGAAGCGGCTCTCCACCCCGCCATAGCGCCGCGCCGCCTCGATCACGGGATCGCGCCGGCGCTCGGCCGGCGCGAGGCGCGCGAACAGCCGGCCCTCGCGGACGCCGCCGGCGCTGAAGACGACGCGCGCCGGCGCCAGCGCCCGCACCACCCCGGCGAGCACGAACGCCGCCGAGGGCAGCGTGTCCTGGCGCCGCTTGGAGACGTGCAGGCGATCCTCCGGCGTCAGCTCGCCGCGGCGCGCCACGTCCTCGGCGATGGCGCGGGCGGTCGCGGCGTCGAGCGCGTAGCCCTCGACGATGCGAAAGCCGTGGTCGAGGCGCGCCATCGCGAGCTTGGCGAAGGCGCGCCAGGCGCCGCCGACGGCGTAGAAATCGCCGCCCGCCGCGCCGCCCGGAAAGGCCGCGCGGATCGGCTGCTCGACGGCGCCGAGATCGCCCTTGCGGGCGAGCTTCTCGGGCTTGCGCAGCGGGCCGAAGGGGAAGGTCACGGCGTGGCCGACCTCGCCGTCGCCGCCCTCGGCCGGGTGGACCTCGCAGAGCTCGAGACTGGCGCCGCCGAGATCCCCGGCGATGCCGTGCGCGTCGGGGAAGTGGCTGACGACGCCGAGCCCGGCGTAGCGGCTCTCGGCCTCGCCGGTGAGCACCGCCACCTTGACGCCGAGCCGCTGCTCGATCTCGGCGACGAAGGCGGGGCCGTTGGCGGCGGCACGAACGGCCTCGGTGGCAAAGACGTCGAGAGCTTCGAGGCCCATGGCGCGGACGAGGCCGAGATAGCGGGTGAGCGCCTTCATCGTCGCTGCCATCTCGGCATCGCCCAGATTGCCGTCGACCTTGAGGCCGCGGCCGAGGGCGCACATCGCCTTCTCGTTGAACTTCAGCATCGGCGCCCGGGCGACGGCGTCGTAGACGACGAAGCGCACCGAATTGGAACCGATGTCGATCAGGCCGACCTGGCGCGGATCGACGCGCTGCTGCTCGCTCAGGGGCAAGGGACGCGGTCTCCCGGCCCGACTTGGGGCCTAGCTGTTGCCGATCCTCGGGACGCGCTGGGGGCGGCGCTTGTGCAGCGCGGTGCCGCGTCCCGACAGGCTGGGGTTGGTCATGAAATAGGCGTGCAGGTTGAACGCCGCGCTCGCGCTCGCCGGCGCCAGCCGCCGATAGGCGCCGGTGGTGCCGTCGAGCTGCCAGCTCTGCATGTTGTCGTTCAGGTTGGCGACCATGATCTCATCGAGCACCTGCTCGTGCACGGTCGGGTTCTCGATCGGGACCAGGGTTTCGACCCGACGGTCGATGTTGCGCGGCATCCAATCCGCCGAGCCGATGTAGACCTTGGCGTGGCGCGAGGGCAAGCGGTGACCGTCGCCGAAGCAATAGATACGGCTGTGCTCGAGAAAGCGCCCGACCACGCTCTTCACCCGGATGGTCTCGGACAGGCCCGCAACGCCGGGGCGCAGACAGCAGATGCCGCGCACGACCAGGTCGATCTCGACGCCGGCGGCGGCGGCGGCGTAGAGCGCGTCGATGATGCCCTTGTCGACGAGGCTGTTCATCTTGGCCCAGATCTGCGCCTTGCGGCCCTGCCGGGCGTGCTCGGCCTCGGCCTCGATCAGCGCCAGAAGCTGCTTGCGCAGGTAGAGCGGGGCCAACAGCACCTTCGAGAGCTCGCGCGGCTCGGCATAGCCGGTCATGTAGTTGAAGATACGCGCGGCGTCGTTGCCCAGCACCGGATCGCAGGTGAAAAACGAGAGATCGGTGTAGATCTTCGCCGTCACCGGATGGTAGTTGCCGGTGCCGAAATGCACGTAGGTCTTGAGACGCCCCTCTTCGCGCCGGACGACCATGGTGACCTTGGCGTGGGTCTTGAGCTGGATGAAGCCGTAGACGACCTGGACGCCCGAGCGCTCGAGATCGCGGGCCCAGCGGATGTTCTTCTCCTCGTCGAAGCGGGCCTTGAGCTCGACCAGGGCGGTGACCGACTTGCCGGCCTCGGCGGCCTCGCACATGGCGGCGACGATCGGGCTGTCGTCACTGGTGCGATAGAGCGTGCCCTTGATCGCCACCACGTTCGGGTCGACCGCCGCCTGCTGCAGGTACTGCACCACCACGTCGAACGACTCGTAAGGGTGGTGGACCACGAAGTCCTTGGCCCGGATCGCCGCGAAGCAGTCGCCGCCGAAGTCGCGGATGCGCTCGGGAAAGCGCGGCGTGAACGGCTTGAAGAGCAGGTCGGGGCGGTCCTTGACGATCATCTGCTTGACGTCGCCGAGGCCCAAGGGCAGGCGCAACGGCACCAGATCGCCGGCCTCGCACCCGAGCTCGGCGGCGAGGAAGCTCTGCAACTCGCCGGGCATGCCGGCGTCGACCTCGAGGTGGATGACCTCGCCGCGACGGCGGCGCTGGAGCGCCAGCTCGAAGACCCGCATCAGGTCCTCGGCCTCCTCCTCGATCTCGATGTCGCTGTCGCGGATGACGCGGAACTGACCGCAGCTCACCACCTGAAAGCCCGGAAAGAGGCGGTCGATGAAGAGCTCGATGACCTTTTCGATGGCGATGAAGCGGATCGGCTCGCCGGGCAGGCGGATCATCCGCTCGAGCGTCGCCGGCACCAGGATGAGCCCCGCCTGGGTCTCCTTCGCGGTGTCGAACTCGACGACCAGCCCGAAGCCCTGATTGCCGACGAAGGGGAAGGGGTGCGCCGGGTCGACCGCGATCGGCGACAGCACGGGGTAGATCTCGTCCTCGAAAAAGCGCTCGATCCAGACCCGATCGGCGTCGTCGAGATCCTGCGGGCCGATCGCCTCGACGCCCGCCTCCACCAGCTGCGCCCGCAGCTGCTCCCAAGCGGCTTCTTGACGGTGGAAGATGTCGGCGAGCTGGCGCTTGATGGCGTCGAGCTGCTGGGCGGGCGTGCGGCCGTCGATGCTGGTGACGGTGACGCCGTTCTTGACGAGGTCCTTGAGGCCGGCGAGCCGAACCATCAAGAACTCGTCGAGGTTGGTCGCCGAGATGGAGAGAAAGCGCAGCCGCTCCAAAAGCGGGTGTTGCGGGTTGGCGGCCTCCTCCAAAACGCGATCGTTGAAGCCGAGCCAGGACAGCTCACGGTTGATGTAGCGTTCGCCCGGCGCCGCCGGGGGCTCCAGCCGTTGCGCGGCGCTCGTCTCGGCTCGATCCATCATGGCCTTGCTCCTCGCGCCGGTCCGCCGCAAACCCCGCGCGCGGCACTGCGTCCATCGCGACGCGCCGCATCGTAGGATGATCGCCCGACCGCTGCCAAGTTTCGGACACCGCCGATGATCGCCACCCGCCTCCCCCGTCGCCTCGTCCTCCTGCGCCACGCCAAGTCGAGCTGGGAGAGCGACGCCGCGCGCGACGTCGACCGCCCGCTCGCGCCGCGCGGCGAGGAGGCCGCCCCGGAGGTCGGTCGCTTTCTGGCCGAGCGCGATCTTTGGCCCGAATGGGTGCTGTGCTCACCCGCCAAGCGCACGCGCCAGACCTGGAAGCGCGTGCGCACGGCGGTGGAGATCCCGCCCGTCGTGGTCTGCGATCCAGCGCTCTACCTCGCCTCGGCGCGCACCCTCCTGGCCCGGATCGCCGAGACGCCGGCGCGCATCACCACGGTGATGGTCGTCGGTCACAACCCCGGCTTGCAGGAGCTCGCCGCCCAGCTCGCCGAGCGCAGCGATCCGGCCGTCGGTGCTGCCGTCGCCGCGAAATTTCCGACCGCGGCCGTGCTCGCCCTCGCCTTCGACGCGCCGGACTGGGCGAGCCTGGAGGCGGAAGCGGCGCGGCTTTTGGCGTGGCGCACGCCGAAAGGCCGTGAGCCGCACGAATTCTAGCCAAAGGCGCGCGGTTTCACCGCTCCTTTACGTCCGCCCGCGATGCTGATCACGGGTTCGCGGGTGGACCGCGACGGGAGCGGTGAGGACGTCGATGTCGCCGAGCCGAAGGCCATGCAGGGGTTCGCTGACGGTGGACACCATGCCGCGGCGCCGGCTCGGCGTCGCCCTGGCGGCGGCGTTCGCCGGCCTTTTGGTGCCGGCGCCGTTGGTTGCCGGCGCGGCCGTCTTGGTGGTGGCCGGCGGCGGCGTCATCCTCCGCCGGGTCCGCGCCCGGCTCGACCGGGCGGCGCCGCCACCCCGCACCACCGACCCGCTCACCGGCCTCGCCGATGCCGCCGCCTTGCGCGCCTTCGTCCACGCCGAGCTCGACGGCAGGGCGCGGCGGGTCGCGCTGTTGTGGCTGGAGCTGCGCCAAGTCGCCCTGTTGCGCTCGACCTTCGGCCGCGAGGCCCTGGAGGCGCTCTGTACCACCAGCGCCGGGCGCCTGCGCCGGTCGGTCCGTGCCGGCGACGGTCTCGCCCATTTCGGCGACGGGCTCTTCGCCGTCGCGCTCCGGGATGCGGGCGACGCGGTCGGCTTCGCGCGCACCGCCGAGCGCCTGCGCGCCGAACTCACCCGCCCGCTCGCGATCGCCGGCACACGCGTGCGGCCGAGTTGGGCGGTGGCGGGGGTGGCCGCGCCCGAGGACGGCCGCACCGGCGACGCGC
>JBKHCM010000041.1:0-24224 GCA_046541805.1 Alphaproteobacteria bacterium | reverse complement strand
TCACCGAGCGCGGCGACGGCACCGTACGCACGCTCCTCGACGAGGCGGCGAACGTGCTGCTGGTGAAGATCACCCGCAGCTGCGCGTTGCGCGAATGGGGCCTGGCGATCGCGAAGCGCAGCGGCTTCAAAAAGGCCCCTCGGCGATCTCCTGATCGCCGCGGCTTCGCCGTCGGATCGCGCGGCCTGCCCGGGGTCCCCACGCCGCGAGCGGCGGGGGGGTGGCTCGGCGCGCGACGGTCGCCGGCGCCCGCAAGCTCGCCGTCCGGCGCCACCGTCCGTGGCGCGACGGCCGACCCCGTGCGGCCGGCCGCACGGGGACCCCGGCGGCACCGAGTTGCTGGCGCGCCGCGCCCGCCGCCGTCCGAGGCGGCGCGGACGCGGTCTCCACCCCTGCGTCCCCGCACGCACGACGGCGTCGAGCGCGCGCGACCCCACCGACGACGGCGGGCCCAAGCCCGACCTCGCCCACCACACGGCAAAGCTCACGTCCGTGAACGCCAACCTGGGACGGTCGAACGCGCCGATCCCGTAGAGAACCCTTCACCCGGCGGCCGCGGACCCAGCGCGACCATGCTTGACCGGCGGGATTAGAGAACACGGGGCACTAACGCCCGATGGCCTCGGCCTCGCTCGCCTTGGGCTCGCCGGCGGTGCACTCCGGGCGGTCGGGCGCGGCGCCGCTCTTCGGTGTGCCGTAGCCGGCGATCCGGGCGAGGCGCGCGCCATCGGTGACGACGATTTGGCCGTAGCCCGATTTGAGCGCCCCAGCCCGCTCCAGCGCGCCCAACGAGCGGTTCACGGTGTTGCGCGAGCTGTTGGTCATCTCCGCCAGCTCCCACTGGGTCGCGGCGAGCTGGGCGCCGGTGTGCGCGCCGACGCGGGCGGCGATCTTGCGGGCGACGCGAACGTCCGCATCGCGCGTGGCGGCGATGTCGAGCTGCTCGGTGAGCACGCGAGCATGGGCCGAGACCAGGCCGGCGAAGCCGAGCAGATAGCCCGCATCCTGTGCGATCAACGCGCGCACGCGCTCGGCGGTGAGCACCACCAGCGTGGTGCGCCGGTGGGTCGTGACGCTCATCGCGTCCGGGGTGGCGCGCACCGCCCCGGCGCGGCCGAACCATTAGCCGCCGCCGCGCAGATCGACGAGACGCCCGCCCGTGCCGTCGCGGTGCAGGCGCAGGGCGACGACGCCGTCGACGACGCCCGCGATGCCGGTGTCCTGGACGACGGGCGGAACCAGCTCGTCGCCCGGCCCGACGTCGTGCCAGAAGACCGCGCTCAAAAGCCCGTCGCGGATCGATGCCGGCTGCCGCGCCAGCCAGAGCGGCATGGCCTGCGGAGGAAGGGAACCGAATACCCTCATGGCCGATATCCCCAGTTCGGCTCGACGGACCGGCCCAAGAAGGCGAACGACTCCAGTGCCGCTGAACGAGATGAAATCTCACGTCCGTGGACCGCTGGTTTTACATCTTCAAAATATATATCAAAAAATTGGCAGCACAGCAAGATGGTACGACTGCGGGCAATGCGCTCGGGCACTTCGCGCGAATAACATCTGCGACTATCAAATGTAGCTCATTTCCCAGTTGGCGGCATTGCACCGGAGGACGCATGGCGTAAAACTTCGGGTTTCGGCGTTGCCGTGGAGGGAAAGGGAGAACCGACGCAACGATGAACGACAACGAGGACGCCGCGCGCGGCGGCACCGCCGTCGGTTACCCTCTGCGCCATCGGGGCGTTGGCGGGCGGCGTTCAGTCGTCGGCCGCGCCGTACCCGCCGCCCGCCGGCGTCTGCACGACCAGCGCGTCGCCGGGCTCGACGCCGCGCTTGTCGCGCCCGCCCATGGGCTCCACGGTGCCGTCCTTGCGCTCGATCCACTGCCGCCCGACCGCCCCCGGCTCGCCGCCCGCCAGCCCGAAGGGCGCCACCTCGCGGTGGTTGGCGAGCACGATCACGTCCATGGCCTCGTGGAAGACGAGCTTGCGGATGGTGCCGTCGCCGCCCTTGTGCCGGCCGCGCCCGCCGGAGCCGCGGCTGATGCGGTGATAGGCCAGCGTGACGGGAAAGCGATGCTCGAGGAGTTCGGGGTCGGTGAGCCGGGAGTTGGTCATATGGGTGTGGACGGCGTCGGTGCCGTCGAAGTCGGGCCCTGCGCCCGAGCCGCCGCAGATCGTCTCGTAGTTCTGATGGCGGGCGTTGCCGTAGGTGGTGTTGTTCATCGTGCCCTGCGCCGCCGCCATCACGCCCAAGGCCCCCATGAGCGTGTCGGTGATCCACTGCGAGGTCTCGACGTTGCCGGCACAGCAGGCGGCGGGCCAGCGGCAGTGGATCAACGAGCCCTCGGGGATGACGAGGTCCAGGGGCTCGAGGCAGCCCTCGTTCAAGGGGATGTCGGCCTCGACGAGCGTGCGGAAGACGTAGAGCACCGCGGCGCGGCAGACCGCAGCCGGGCAGTTGAAGTTGTTTTCCTGCTGCGGTGACGTGCCGGTGAAATCGATCTGGGCACGGCGTCGCTCGCGGTCGACGGTCACCTTCACCTGGATCTCGTGGCCCAGGTCGTTCGCATAGGTGAATTCGCCGTCGCCGAGACGGTCGAGGACGCGGCGGACCTGCTCGGCGGCGTTGTCCTGGACGTGGCGCATATAGGCCTGGACGACGTCGAGGCCGAACTGCTCGACCATGTCGAGGATGGCGGCCGCGCCCTTGTGGCAGGCGGCGATCTGGGCCTGCAGGTCGGCGACGTTCTGGTCGGGGTTGCGCGCCGGGTACGGCCCCGAGGCCAGGAGCTCGCGGAGTGCGCGCTCCCGGAGCTCGCCCTTCGCCATCAGCGTGAAGTCGTCGAAGAGGACGCCCTCCTCGTCGATGTGCCGGCTGTCGGCGGGCATCGAGCCCGGCGTGGTGCCGCCGATGTCGGCGTGGTGCGCCCGCGCCCCGGTGAGGAAGATGAGCTGACCGGTCCGGTCGAAGACCGGCATGATGACGGTCACGTCGGGCAGATGCGTGCCACCGTTGTAGGGGTTGTTCAAGGCGATGGCGTCGCCGGGCGCGAGCGTGTCGCCGCGGGCGCGCAGGACGGCGCGCACGCTCTCGCTCATCGAGCCCAGATGCACCGGCATGTGCGGCGCGTTGGCGACGAGGGCGCCCGTGGGCTCGAACACCGCGCAGGAGAAGTCGAGGCGCTCCTTCACGTTCACCGAGAAGGCGGTGTTCTTGAGCGTCGTGCCCATCTGCTCGGCGATGGTCATGAAGAGGTTGTTGAAGACTTCGAGCATCAACGGGTCGCATTCGGTGCCGACGGCGGCGAAGCGGGCGGCCGGGGTGCGGCGCTCGAGGATGAGGTGGTCGCGGCCACTGATCGACGCGTGCCATTCGGGCTCGACGACGACGGTGGTGGTCTCGCCGGCGATGATGGCGGGGCCCTCGATGCGGTCGCCGGGGGTGAGGTGGCGGCGCTCGTAGACCGGCGCGGTCCAGCGCTCGGCCGGGCGGTGCGGGGCCGCCGCGGTGAAGAGCGCCACCTCGCGCAGGGGCTTGGCCTGGGCGTCGGCGAGGGTGGGGATCAGCGCCTGCTCCGGCTCGTCGATCTCCTCGACGGCACCGATGCCCTCGACGTCGAGCTGCTCGACGACGATCTCGCGGTCGTGAAAGGCGAAGCCGAAGCGGCGGCGATGCTCGTCCTCGAAGGCGGCGCGCATGCTCGCCGCCGTCGCGAAGGCGACGTCGAGGGCCGTCACCGTGCCGGCGTAGCGCAGATGCACCCGCGTCTCGGTGCGGATGCGCGCGGCCTCGACGCCCTGGGCATCGAGCTTGGCGCGCGCGGCGCGGTCGAGCTCGGCGCTGGTCTTGGCCATCTCGCGCACGGTGTCGTCGGCGAGCCGGCGTTCGATCGAGCGCTGCTCGAGGACGCGCAGGTCGGCGAGGCCGATGCCGTAGGCCGAGAGCACCGACGCCAAGGGGTGGATCAGGACGCGGGCCATGCCGAGCGCGTCGGCCACCGCGCAGGCGTGCTGGCCGCCGGCGCCGCCGAAGCAGGCCAGCGTGTAGCCCTGGACGTCGTAGCCCTTTTGGATCGAAATCTCCTTGATGGCGTTCGCCATGTTGTCGGTGGCGATCATCAAGGCACCGTGGGCGAGCTCCTCGACGCTGTAGCGGGTGCCGGTCTCGGCCTCGATCTCGCCCGCGAGCTGCTCGAACTTGGCGCGCGCCGCCCGCGCGTCCAGCGGTTCGTCGGCGTGGGGACCGAAGACCGGCGGGAAGAAGTCGGCCTGCAGCTTGCCGGTGACGAGGTTGGCGTCGGTGACGGCCAGGGGCCCGCCGCGACGGTAGCAGGCGGGGCCCGGATCGGCGCCGGCGCTCTCGGGGCCGACGCGGAACTTGCCGCGCTCGAAGCTGAGGATCGAGCCGCCGCCGGCGGCGACGGTGTGGATCGCCATCATCGGCGCCTTGATGCGGGCTCCGGCGACCACGGTCTCGAAGCGGCGCTCCAGCTCGCCGGCGTAGTGGGTGACGTCGGTGGACGTTCCACCCATGTCGAAGCCGATGATCTTCGAAAAGCCGGCGAGCGCCGCCGTCTTCACCGCACCGACGACGCCGCCGGCGGGGCCGGAGAGGATCGCGTCCTTGCCCTGGAAGCGAAAGGCATCGACGAGCCCGCCGCTGGACTGCATGAACATCAAGCGGACGTCGCCGGTGGCGGCGGCGACCTGCTCGACATAGCGTCTGAGGATCGGTGAAAGATAGGCGTCGACGACGGCGGTGTCGCCGCGGCCGACGATCTTCATCAAGGGCGACGCCTCGTGGCTGAGCGTCACCTGGGTGAAGCCCACCTCCCGCGCGATCGCGCCGAGGCGGCGCTCGTGGTCGCGCGCGCGATAGGCGTGCATCAAGACGATGGCGATGGCGCGCCAGCCGCGCGCGAAGGCCGCCTCGAAGGCGGCGCGGGCGGCGGCCTCGTCGAGGGCGCGGGTGACGGTGCCGTCGGCGGCCACGCGCTCGTCGATCTCGATCACCTCACCGTAGAGCGGTTGGGGCAGGACGATGTGGCGGGCGAAGAGCTCGGGGCGGTCCTGATAGGCGATGCGCAGCTGATCGCCGAGGCCGGCGGTGATCGCCAGCACCGTCGGCTCGCCCTTGTGCTCCAAGAGCGCGTTGGTGGCGACGGTGGTGCCCATTTTGATGGCGTCGATCCGCTCGGCGGGCAGCGGCGCACCCGCGGGCACCTCGAGCACGCGGCGGATGCCCTCGATGGCGGCGTCGTCGTAGTGCTCGGGGTTTTCCGAGAGTAGCTTCTTGACGGTGAGCCCGCCTTCGGGGTCCTTCGCGACGATGTCGGTGAAGGTCCCGCCGCGGTCGATCCAAAACTGCCAGCCGGCCATGCCACGCTCCCCCGTTCGCCAAGGGGATAGACGGGACCGCGCGGCGCGTCGAGGCGGCCCGGCGAGCGACCCCGGCCGGAGGTGGGGCGCGTCGCTCGATCGGCCGAGCGCGCGCCCTCAGCCGAGGCCCTCAACGGTGCCGGAGAGCGGCCGGTACGCGCAGCCGACCTTCTCGCTCAGATCCATCGCCGGCGCGCTGGTGCTGAGACAAGAGCCCGGCAGGTCGCGGAAGTTGATGGCCGCGATCGGCAGCTTGACGCCGGCGTGGCGGCAGGGTGAAGAGGACCTGCTCGAGCCCCTTGGCGCCGAGGGCGTCGACGCGCGCCTCCGCCGGGCTCTCATCGCCTCGAGCCTCGGCGCCCGCCAGGTGCGGGTGAACGCCCTCAGCGCCGCCCCTCGGCATCCAGCTTCAAGATCCAGCCGTCCTCGAAGCCGGCGCCCATGCTGGTGGTGTAGCCCGCGACCCACAAGCCGCCGTCGCGCGCCGGCTGGATCCCGGTGCCGCGGTCCCAGAGGACGCCGCCGTGGGTGCGCTCGAAGCGCGTCGCGCCGCCGGCATCGAGGCCGACCACCCAGAGATCCTGGCTACCGGAACCGCTCGAGCCCGTGGAGCCGGCGAGCACCGGGCCGGCGGGCGTCGCCGCGATGCCCCAGATGGTGTCGCGGCCGTCGCCGCCGAGCACGCGCTCCCAGTCCACGTCGCCGTCGGGGTCGAAGCGCGCGACCCGAACGTTGCGCTCGTCCTGGCGCGACGTCCCGGCGACGATGGCGCCGCCGTCGTCGGTCACCGCGACCGCGGTGGCGAGATCGAAGCGGGTGCGGTCGAGCCGAGCGTCCCAGCGGACCTCACCGTCGCGGTCGAGGGCGATGACGCGCCAGTCGAAGTCGCGGGCGCTCGGCGGTCCATCGAGGACGTAGCCGGCGACGACGGCGCGGCCCTCGCCGTCGGCGTCGACCGCGTAGGCCATGTCGTGGTCGGGCCCGCCGAAGCGGCGCTCCCAGCGCACGTCGCCGTCGCCGTCGAGCGCGACCGCGTAGATGTCGCGCCCACCCGCGCCCTCCGAGGCCGAAAAGCCGGCGGCGACGACGCCGCCGCGGCCATCGGCCGCGAGCGCGCGGGCGCGGTCGTTGGCCGGCCCGCCGATGGTCCGCTGCCAGACTCGAGTGCCGCGAGCGTCCAGCCGCTGGATCCACAGGTCGCTCTCGCCGACGCCCGTGGAGCGGGTGTGGCCGGCGACGAAGGCGCCGCCGTCGGGTGCCGCGGCGACGCCGTAGAATTGCTCGGTGTCGCGACCCCCGTCGCGGCGCTGCCAGAGCGGGCGGCCGGCGCGATCGACGCGCACGACCCAGCCGTCGAAGCGGGTGAACCCCTGAGGGCGCGTCGATCCGACGGCGACCGCGCCGCCGTCGGCCATAGGCGCCAACGCATAGAGCTTGTCCTCGTGCGACCCGCCGAAGGTGCGCGACCAAGTGGCAAGCTCGGCGGCTTCGGGCGACGGCACTTGCGGGACCGGTCGCGCCTCGGCGACCGGTACCGCCGGCAGGAGGCTCACAAGCAGCGCGGCGGCGAGGCGAGAAACCATGGCGATACTCCGTGTACCCCTAGGTTGGAACAGAGCGTCCCATAGCGCGGGCGTCTCGACAACCGCGCGCCCTGCCGCGGGCCCTTGTGCGGCCGTCGCCCTGCGCGCGACAACGCGCCGAGCAGCGAGGCGGAGCCCGACGACGTGGAGACGAGCGAGCGGATCGCGCAGCGGCTGCGGCATTTCGGCGAGGTGGAGGCGACGACGTCGCCGCTCTACCGCCGCCTCGCCCCGCTGTGCGCGGAGCGGGAGGCGCTGCTGCGCGTCCTGCAGGAGCGGCGCTCGGGCCAGCCGCCGGCCAACGTCCTGCTCGCGGCCGTGCAGCGCCGGCTGATGGAGCGCCCCGAGGCTGCGCTCGCCGCCTATTTCCCGACCCTCGGCGGCAGCCGCCCCCCGGACGCGGCGCTCGCGGCCGCCTTCGACACTTTCTGGCCGGCGGAACGCGAGGCGATCGCCGAACTCGTCCGCACCCGGCGGGTCGCCACCAACGAGGTGCGGCGCTGCGCCATCCTGCGCCCGGCCTTCGTCGTCGTCGCCCGCCGGCTGATCGAGGGCGGGCGCCCGCCGAGCGCGCATCTGGTCGAGATCGGGGCGAGCGCGGGCCTCTTGCTGGCGTGGGACCGGCTCGCCTATCGCTACGGCCCACACCGCTTCGGGCCGCAGCAAGCACCGCTCGAACTCGCGAGCGAATGGCGCGCGCCGCGCCCGCCGGACCCGTTGGCGCCCTTCACTGTCGCCGAGCGGATCGGGATCGACGTCGAGCCGGTGAACCTCGCCGATCCGCAGGAAGTGGCTTGGCTGCGCGCGCTGATCTGGCCCGAACACGTCGAGCGCGCGGCGGCCTTCGATGCCGCCACGGTCGTGGCGCGCGAACTCGGGGTGGCGGTCCTTGCCGCCGACGCGCTCAGCTTCGTGCCCGGCGGGCTCGAGGCGCTGCCCGGCCGGCTGCCGGCGGTCGTCGTCCACGCCTTCACGGTGAACCGGTTCTCCGACGCCATGCGGGCGCAGTTCGACCAGGGGCTCGGCGAGGCGGCGCGAACCCGGCCGATCTTCCGCGTCGGGCTGGAGTGGGCGCCGGGCGGCGCCCGGTTGGAGCTGACGACCTACCCCGGCGGGCGCCCCACGCTGGTGGCGCGCGCCGACCCGCAAGGGGCATGGATCGAGCCGCTCGACGACGCGCTCGCGCCGCCGCCGGGCTGAGCCGTCGGCCGCCTCAGGCGCCCTTGCCGACCATGCGGGCGAAGGTGGCGTCGTGCGCGAGGCCGGCGAGCCAGGGGGCCTTGGCCGGGGCGGGGATGACGACGAGGTTGAAGACGTCGATGGCCTTGCCCTTGAAGACGGCCATCACGATGCCCGAGACCGGCATCGCCACGGTGGCGAGGACCAAAAAACCCGTGCATGGCGTTGCGGGCGAGGGGCTCCATGGGCGGTGTGCCCGGGACCGCGCCCAGCCGCTCGCGCCGGGTGCGGCGCCACAGCCCGATCACCGCGACAACCGCGAGACCCGCCACGCCCGCGGCCTTGTGCGGCACGATCACCGCCTTGTTGGCGGTGTCGTCGAGCCACTCGGCCGCGATCAGCCCGCTGGCCGGCAGCGCGATGACCACGGCGGCCAAGAGCCAAGGGGTCGCGATGGAGACGCCGCCATAGGCATCCTTGGTGTCGTCGCAGCTCGTGGCGATGTCCGTTCGGGTAAGCGCGATCCCAAGTCAGCGCCGAGCACATCGCCATTCCGTAAATTAGATGACGCTTATACGTCGCCCAAGCTACTCCTGTGAGCCGCCCTGCGCGCTCGCGTAGCATCGGGTGTGAAGCGGGAGGCCGGCTGTCGGCTTTGCAGATCCGGTCAGTCGTTGCGATTGGGGTTCTGGCGGATCTCGAGGGCGCGCTGCTCGATCTCCTTTCTGAAGTCGCGGCGCATGACGGCAGCGTTGTAGCGGCGGCGCTCGGTCTCGTCGCGGATCTGCACCTGCGGCACCGGCACCGGTTTGCGGTCGTCGTCGACGGCGACCATCGAGAAGTAGCAGGTCATGACGTGGCGGCTGCTGCCGCGGATCACGGTCTCGGCGATGACGCGGACGCCCACCTCCATCGAGGTCCGCCCGGTGTAGTTGACGCAGGCGTCGAACATCAGCAGCTCGCCGACGTTGACCGGCTCGCGGAAGACGACCTGATCGACCGACATCGTCACGGCGTAGGCGTGGGCGTAGCGTGAGGCGCAGGCGTAGGCGACCTGATCGAGCAGGCGCAGCAGCACACCACCGTGCACGTGGCCGGAGAAGTTGGCCATGTCGGGCGTGGCCAGGACGGTCATGTGGAGGGTTTTGTGCTGCCCGTCGTGCTCGTCGTAGCTGGTCATGACGACGACCCTTCAGCGATGTCCCCTCGCGCGTCATCCTACCAGCCGCGGCGGCCGCTGGGGCGGCGGCGGCCGTCGTTCTTTCCGGTGGCGACGATGTGGCCCAGCGCTCGGCCTAAGCCGCCCGGCCACCGAGCCGAACCCTCGACGTCGGCGTCCTTTAGGACGGAGAGCGTGGCGCTGATGGTCCGCAGCGTGGCTAGATCGAGAGCGCCGCGGTGGCCGCCTGCCGATCGTTGCGCACCGCCGTCGAAGCCAGCGGGTTGGCCCAGGCGGAGGCGAGCAGCGCCGCCGCGAGGCGTAGCAGGACCAGGCTGCGCGCGCATCACCCCACCCCTGCCGGTTCAGCGAAAGGCCGGCTCGTCGAAGCTCCTGAGCTTTCTGGAGTGCAGCACGTCGGTGCCGCCTTCTCTGAGGATGCGCAGCGCCTCGATGCCGATCTCCAAATGCTGGCTCACCCGCTGGCGGTAGAACTGGTCGGCCATGCCGCGGAGCTTGAGCTCGCCGTGGAGCGGCTTGTCGGAGACGCACAAGAGCGTGCCGTAGGGGACGCGGAAGCGAAAGCCGTTGGCCGAGATCGTCGCACTCTCCATGTCGACGGCGATCGCGCGGCTCTGGTTCAAGCGCTCGTAGAGCTCGGCGTAGCGCAACTCCCAATTGCGGTTGTCGGTGGTGGCGACGGTGCCCGTGCGCATCCGGGTCTTGAGGTCGAGCCCCTCGAGGCCGGTGACCCGCGCCACCGCCTCCTGCAGCGCCACCTGCACCTCGGCGATCGGCGGCACCGGCACGAACAGCGGCAGCTCCTGATCGAGGACGTGGTCGTCGCGAACATAGCCGTGGGCGAGGACGTAGTCGCCCAGTTGCTGCGAGCGCCTGAGCCCGGCGCAGTGCCCCAGCATCAGCCAGCAATGCGGGCGCAGCACGGCCAGGTGGTCGGTGATGGTGCGCGCGTTGGAGGGGCCGACGCCGATGTTGACGAGCGTGATCCCGCGCCGGTCGGACCGAAAGAGGTGGTAGGCCGGCATCTGCGGCAGGTGCTGCGGTGGCTCGCCGACGTCGGCGGGGGCCTGCCAGCCGGCGGGGGCGGTGACGGCGTCGCCCGGCTCCACCAGCGCCTCGAACTCGTCGCCCGCATGGACGAGCTTGCGGCCGTACTTCACGAAGCGGTCGACGTAGCGCTGGTAGTTGGTCAACAGCACGAAGCGCTGGAAATATTCCGGTGCGGTGCCGGTGTAGTGGTAGAGCCGCTGCAGCGAGTAGTCGGCGCGCTCGGCGGTGAACAGGGCCAGAGGCTGGATCGGCGTCTCGGGCGGGCGGTAGAAGCCGTTGGCGACGCGGTCGTCGGTGTAGCGCAGGTCCGGGAGCACGAAGCGGCTCCAGACCTCGGCGACGCGCTCGCCCGCCAGCTCGAGCCCGGAGCGGTCGACGACGAAGGGCAGGGGGATGGGCCGGTTCGAGCGGCCCACCACCATCTCGACGCCGTGATGCGCCATCAGCCTTCGGGTGTTGTCCAGGAGGTAGCCGGCGAACAGGCGCGGCCGGGTGATCGTGGTGCCGAAGATGCCGGGGTCGGTGAGCGCGCCGAAGGCGTAGCGGGCGTCGATGTTGAGGCTTTCCGCACCGACATGGAGGCCGAGGAAGGGGTAGGTGGCGTGGTGCGGCGCCGGCGGCTCGCCGCCCGCCTCGAAGTCGCGAAAGGCGGTGCGCACGGCCTCGCTGGCGTGGTCGTAGAGCTCGATGAGCCGCGCGACGACGGTGTCCGGATCGGCGATGGCCTGCGGCTCTTTGACCCCGAGGGCGGCGAAACTCTCTTCGAGTGCGTGCATGACCCCTCCCAACACCGACGCCGCGTTGCTAACTCAGCGGCGGCGGCGACGAAAGCTCCACCGCGCGTTGAGCCGGGCTCGCCGTCGCCGCACCCGCCACCAGCCGCCGGTCCGCCATGGCTCCGCCGCTTTTGACCCTCAAGGACGCGCACCTCGCCATCGGCGAGCGCAGGCTCCTCGCCGGCCTCGAGCTCAAGCTCGACCCGGGCGCGCGGGTGGCGCTGGTGGGCCGCAACGGCGCCGGCAAGTCGACGCTGTTGCAGGTGCTCGCCGGCAAGCTCGAGCTCGACGCCGGCAGCCGCAGCACGGCCCCGCGCACCCGCCTCGCCTATCTGCCGCAGGCGCCCGAGTTCGCCGACGGCGGGGACGCGCGCACGTGGCTGATGCGTGCGGACGAGGACGCGCCCGAGGGGTTGCCCCCCTACGCCGCCGACGCGCTCCTCGAGGAGTTCGAGCTCGACGGCGCCGCCGATCCGCTCACCCTCTCCGGCGGGCAGCGGCGCCGGCTCGCGCTCGCGCGCACGCTCGCGCTCGACGCCGACGCCCTGCTGCTCGACGAGCCCACGAACCATCTCGATCTGCAGACGATCTTGAACCTCGAGGCGCGGCTGAAGGCGTTTCGCGGCGCCGTGGTCCTGATCAGCCACGACCGCGCCTTTCTCGACGCCGTCGCGACACGCTGCTGGTGGCTCGACCGCGGCCGCATCCTCGACCTCGAGGTGCGCTTCCACGACCTCGAGCCCGCCATCGCGGCGGCGCTCGAGCGCGAGAGCCGCGAAGCCGCCAAGCTCGACAAGCGTATCGCCGAGGAGACGCGCTGGTCCAAGGAGGGCATCACCGCGCGCCGCAAGCGCAACCAGGGCCGGCTACGCCGGCTCGAGGCCATGCGCAAGGAACGCGCGCGACGGGTGCGGCCCGAGGGCTCGGCCCCGCTGACGGCGGAGGTCGCCCCGGCCTCGGGCACCCTGGTGGTCGAGGCGGAGGAAATCAGCAAGGCCTTCGACGGCAGGACGGTCGTTCCCCCCTTCTCGACGCGGATCCTGAGGGGCGACCGGATCGGCGTCATCGGGCCGAACGGGGCGGGCAAGTCGACGCTGTTGAAGCTCCTCACCGGCGAGCTCGCTCCCGACGCCGGCAGGCTGAGGCTGGGCACCAAGCTCGAGATCGCCTGGTACGAGCAGGAGCGCGAGAGCCTCGACCTCGCCCTCACGCCCTGGGAGGTGCTCTGCCCCGAGGGCGGCGATCAGGTCGAGGTCCAAGGCTCCCGTCGCCACGTCATGGGCTATCTCAAGGACTTCCTGTTCGACGAGAGCCAAGCCCGGAGCCCCTGCCGTGCGCTCTCCGGCGGCGAGCGCAACCGCCTGCTGCTGGCCAAGCTGTTCGCGCGGCCGTCGAACCTCCTGGTCCTCGACGAGCCCACCAACGACCTCGACATGGACACCCTCGACGTCCTCGGCGACGCCCTCGAGCAGTACGCCGGCACGCTCTTGATCGTGAGCCACGACCGCGACTTCCTCGACCGCACGGTGACGAGCACGATCGCCTTCGAGCCGGGCGGCCGCGTCGTCGAATACGCCGGCGGCTACAGCGACATGCTGAGGCAGCGCGAGGCCGCTTCCGCCCCCGCCGAGCCGCTCGCCGCGCCCAAGGCGAAGGGGACGAGCGGCAAACCGTTCACCACCCCGGCCAAGGAGCAGCGCCGCCGCGAGCGCGACGCGGCCAAGGCCGAGCGCGAGGTCGAGCGCTTGCACGAGAAGATCCGCGCGATCGAGGCCAGCCTCGCCGACGGCAGGCTCTTCACCCACGAGCCGGTGAGGGCGAACGCCCTTGCCGCCGAGCTCGCCGACTTGCGTGCGCAGGCCGAGGCGGCCGAGGCGCGCTGGCTCGAGCTCGCGGAGGCGGCGGAGGGGTAATGGGGCCCCAACGGCTGCAAGGGTTTCGGAAGTTCCGATTTCGCCGTCCCGCCGGCCTGGCCCGCTCGACGGCGTTCAAGGGCGATGCTGCGCGCGAGCGCCGAAATGACCGGCGTGGGACATGGTGCCATATTGATATTGCCTCAATCCATCGCGCTCGGTGACCATCCATGCTCACGTCTAGCGGAATAGCTCTGCGCTGCTCGCGGTCAAATCGTCAAATCGGCTGCGCGCTGGGCCGCTCAACACTGCGCGGCGCGACCCCAACGAAGAAAGATGAGGCGCCATCGAGCAGCCGCGGCGGCGGTCGAACGACGTTCGACCGCGGGCAAGCCAGGCGCGACTGTCCAACGCCGAGCGCCGGTGCTGGTCGCCAACGAGCGGCACCGAAAGGCAACACCCGGCAACGGTCAACAACACCGAGCCGGCCGGCGCCTCCGCCACGGCTCGCGGAGCGGTGTGGGTTCGGCCCTCTCTCGAGCCGGTCGTGTCGTTTCGCCGTAAGCCACGGAGACAACAATCATGACGGAACATCGCCAGCCGCTGGTCAACGCGCCCGCTGAGCCGCACGCCGAGGCGGCGCCCGGTCCGCTGCCGCAACACGGCGCCGCGCCGGCGGCAAACGTCGTCGTCGGTGGGCTTGGGGCCGACGCGCTCGCGACGAGCGCGCCGGCCGACCTCGTGATCGCCGCCAGCTTCGATGATGCGGCCCGGCGCGCCGCGTTCGGGTCCGACGCCGAGGCGCCGTACATCCACGTCGGCGAGGGCACCCGGACGGTCACCGTCAACGGCCCCCCGTCGACCGTCAGCGTGCCCTGGGACCGGGTCGTCCAGCAGGAGGTCATCGACACCGAAGGCGCGATCAAGCCGACGCTGGGCGCGCGCGCCTGCGCCGGGCTCGACGCCGCCATGTTCGACGCCTGGGCGCCCTCCGAGCCCGAGGCGGTGCCGGTCGCCGCCCGTCACCAGGCGAAGCGCCGGCGACGCGAGCGGGCGGCCGTGGCGGAACCGGGCCCGGACCCGACCAGCGGACCATTCAAACTGCGGTCACGCCCGGCTAGGTTCGCCGATCCGAGCGGAGCCGTCGTGCGGCGGTCGGGGTTGGAGGATCGAGGCTGATGGCGGCGGGTCGGGATTGGGGCCAATCCTTGGCCGAGGTGTCGAACGCGGCGGAGCTGCGGCGTCGCGTCGACGAGTTGCGCGAGGCGCGTCGCCGCGACAACGCCGCCGAGCGCCGCCGCCGTGCCGAAGCGCGGGCCGCGGTCGTGCGGGCGTTCCTCGACCAGCACATCACCGAGGAGGACTTCGCGCGCGCCCGCGCGTACATCCACGCCGCGGTGGAGAACGGGCAATACGAGGTCGAAGTGCTGCGCTTTCCGGCGGACGCGCTCACCGACGGCGGCCGCGCGGTCAACAACGCCGATCCCGAGTGGCCGCGGACGCTGCGGGGCCCCGCCGCCGAATGGTACGAGGCGTTCCAGCGCTCGGCCGCGCCCAACGGCTTCAAGATGCACGCCCGCGTGATGAACTTCCCCGACGGCAAGCCCGGCGAGGTCGGCCTCTTTTTGAGCTGGGCGTGAGCTGCGGCGGGCGTGGGGACGTCGAGGGCAGACGACGGGCCGGGTCGAGCCCGTCAGCACGCCCGTCCGCACAGGCGGCGGAGGGCGACAGGCGGGCCCGACGACGCTACATCACGCAAACGTCTCGTCTTGGAGTGAGCCGATGAACGCGCAGCCCGCCCCGCAGCCGCGAGACAGCGGCAAGCCCGCCGCCTTCGACTGGGCGGATCCGTTCTTCTTCGCCGACCAGCTCGACGAGGAGGAACGCCTCGTCGCCGACGCCGCGCGCGCTTACGCCCAAGAGAAGCTCCTGCCGCGGGTGACCGAGACCTACCGCCACGAGCGCTTCGATCCGGCGATCATGCGGGAGATGGGCGCGCTCGGCCTCTTGGGCGCGACGATCCCGGAAGCCTATGGCGGCGCCGGCGCCTCCGATGTCAGCTACGGGTTGATCGCGCGCGAGATCGAGCGCGTCGACAGCGGCTATCGCTCCGCGCTCTCGGTCCAGTCCTCGCTCGTGATGTGGCCGATCTGGGCCTATGGCGACGAGACCCAGCGCACGACCTGGCTGCCGCGCCTCGCCACGGGCGAGCTGATCGGCTGCTTCGGCCTCACCGAGCCCGACGCCGGCTCCGATCCGGCTGCGATGACGACCCGCGCCAAGAAGGTGGACGGCGGCTACCGGCTGAGCGGCGCGAAGACCTGGATCACCAATTCGCCGATCGCCGACCTCTGCGTCGTCTGGGCCAGGTCCGAGGCCCATGGCGGCAAGATTCGGGGCTTCATCGTCGAGCGCGGCGATCCCGGCCTGGCGACGCCCAAGATCGAAGGCAAGATGTCGATGCGGGCGTCGGTCACGGGCATGATCCAGATGGACGAGGTGTTCGTGCCCGAGGCCAATCTGCTGGCGAACGTCGAGGGCCTGAAGGGGCCCTTCGGCTGCTTGAACCGGGCGCGCTACGGCATCGCCTGGGGGGTGTGGGGTGCCGCCGAGGCCTGCTGGCACGCCGCCCGCCGGTACACCCTCGACCGCCGCCAGTTCGGCCGGCCCTTGGCCGCCAACCAGCTCATCCAGAAGAAGCTCGCCGACATGCAGACCGAGATCGCCCTCGGCCTGCAGTCGGCCTTGCGCTGCGGGCGGCTGATGGACGAGGGCCGTCTCGCGCCGGAAGCGGTGTCGCTGATCAAGCGCAACGGCTGCGGCAAGGCGCTGGAGATCGCGCGGATGGCGCGCGACATGCACGGCGGCAACGGCATCGTCGACGAGTACCACATCATCCGCCACATGATGAACCTCGAGACCGTGAACACCTACGAGGGCACCCACGACATCCACGCGCTCATCCTCGGCCGCGCCCAGACCGGCCTGGCGGCGTTCACCGGCGCCTGAGCGGGGAGCGAGCGGCGTGGCCTACTGGCTCTTCAAGACCGAACCGAACGACTACGCGTGGGAGCAGTTCGTCGCCGACGGCCGCACCGATTGGGACGGCGTCAAGAACCACCAGGCGGCCAAGAACATGAAGGCGATGGCGGTGGGCGACCGCGCCTTCTTCTACCGCTCGGTGAAGGAGCCGGCGGTGCTCGGCATCATGGAGGTGGTGCGCGACGCCTACCCCGACCCGGACGACCCCGAGGGGCCGTTCGTGCGCGTCGACCTCAGGCCGCTGCGACCCTTGCCGGAGGCGGTACCGCTCGCCCGGATCAAAGCGACGCCCGAGCTCGCCGACCTCGCCCTGGTGCGACAATCGCGCCTGTCGGTGATGCCGGTGGACGCGGCCGCCTGGGCCCTGATCTGCCGCATGGGCGGGCTCGAGGACGCGAGCTGAGGTTCAGGCCGCGGCGGTATGTTCGATTTGATCCGCGAGCGGTTTCGGCGCGTACCGACGAGAGCACAGCGGAGGCTCGGGCCATGCGCACCGCGTTCGATCTCGCCCGTTTGGCGCTCTTTGCCGCGTTGTTCTTCGTCTTCGTGCCGCGCCGGCCGGCGCCGCGGCGGATCCGCGTGCGCCGGCGCCCCCGCTGCTGATCACCCGCGGACGGGCGCGGGCCGGCTGACCACGAAGGCGCTGATCGCAACGAAGAGGAGCGCGATCAGCGCCAGCGCCCAGCCGGGCAGGCTGGTTGTGCGCCAAAGGATCGCAAAACTTCCCGTCATCGCGACCACGGACAGGATCTTGGCGCGCCGCGGCACCGCGCCGTGGACGTGCCAGTCGTGGAGCACCGGGCCGAAGCGCGGGTGCTCGAAGAGCCATTGCCGGGTTTGCGGCGAGCCCCGCGCGAACGCCCAAACTGCCACCAGCAACAACGGCACCGTCGGCACGAGCGGCAGCCACACGCCCGCGAACGCGGCGCCGACCGCCGCCCAACCGATGCCCAACCAGACCAGTCGCATGCCACCTCCCGGCCGCCCGCGCGGCAATGCACCAGCACTGCGTGCGGATCAAGCGGGGCGCGTCAAGCCGCGGCGTCGAGCACCACGCGATAGCGCGCCTTGCCGGCCCGCAGATGGGCGAAGGCGGCGTTGGCGTCGGCCATCGCGAACCGCTCGACCACCGGCGCGATGCCGTGTCGCGCGGCGAAGTCGAGCATCGTCGCCAACTCGGCCGGCGGTCCCACCGGCGAGGACGAGACCGAGCGCTGGCCGAACAGCATCGGCACCACGGAGAGGTCCAACGGTTCGCTGGTGACACCCACCAGATGCAGCCGGCCGTGGGGCCTCAAGGTCTGGAGATAGGCGTTCCAGTCGAGCTTCACGTCCACCGTCGAAAGCACGAAGTCGAAGCGGCCGGCCGCGGCTGCGAGGGCGTCGGGATCGCGGCTGTCGACGGTGTCGTGGGCGCCGAGTTCGAGCGCTTCGGCCCGCTTACCCGCGCTGGAGGTGAAGGCGGTGACCGCGCAGCCCCAGGCGGCCATGAACTGCAGCGCCAGGTGGCCGAGCCCACCGATGCCGACGACGGCGACGCGGTCGGTGGGCTTCACGTCGAACTGCCGAAGCGCGTTGAAGACGGTGATGCCGGCGCAAAGCAGCGGTCCGGCGGTGGCGGCATCGAGCTCCGGGGGCAGCGGCACCACGGCGGTCGCCTGCGCGCGAACCCGGTCGGCGAACCCGCCATGGCGGCCGACGATGGTCATCTCGGCCTCGGGGCAGACGTTGTGGCGGCCGGAGAGGCACTGCGGGCAGGTACGGCAGTAGCCCGCGTGCCAGCCGAGCCCGACTTTCTGGCCGAGTTCGAGGCCGGTGACCCGCTCGCCCACCGCCGCGACGGTGCCGACGACCTCGTGGCCGGGGACGAAGGGGTAGGCGGTCATGCCCCAGGCGTCGTCGAGCATGGAGAGATCGCTGTGGCAGAGACCGCTGTTGATGACCGCGATCTCGACCGCGTCCGGGCCGAGCGGGCCGAGTTCGTAGGTGAAGGGATGAAGCGCGCCTCCGGGTGCATGCGCCGCCAGTGCTTGGATCTCGCTCATACCGGGTTCCTCGTCGCGGGTGAGACTGCGCGAGCCCAGCACACGCAAAGGCGCCCGGTTCCTTGCTGGCTGCCATGCGCCGCCCCCGGGCACGACGACCGTGCGCCGTGCCCGGCTCGGGGCCTCACGCCATGGGCGCGATCTTCGGGGTGAACGGCGGGTTGCCGTCCAAGTCCTCGAGCGCGACGGTCATGGGCTCGCTCTCGCCGATGGTGGCGAGCGCCATGTCCTCAGGGTGCGAGAGCGCGAAGGCGTCGCATTGCTCGAGCCGCTTGGGATCGTCGGCGCCCGCTCCGCCAACCGCTCGCGCAGTGCCGCTTCGTCCTGCGGCGGTTCGGCGTCGAAGACCCTGCGCCCGCGTCGCCGCCGCTCGACCGTGAAATCCATGGTCTGCGCCAACGGCTCGCGTGCCCCTTCCGCACTCCCTGCTCGTCCGCGGCGGTTTGGCCCGCGATCGAGGCGCGCCCGCCGCTGGCTTGTCAAGGCGTGTCAACGGCAGGACCCCACCGACGTCGATGAACGACGTCTTTCTGACCGCGATGGATTCGTCTCACGAGCGGCTTCGGTGCTTGACTCGGCCGTCCGCGATCGGACGATTTCCCGATTGCAACGGTGTGAGGTCCGATTGCGGCGATGGAAGCTTTGCTCGATTTCGTGACGCGGATCGTCGTCCAGTTCCAGTCGGCGACGCTCGGCTTTCTCCTCGGGGGGATGGTGATCGCCGCCCTGGGCACGCGCCTGCAGATCCCCAACGCGATCTACGAGTTCATCGTCTTCATGCTGCTGATGACGATCGGCCTCAAGGGCGGCATGGAGATTCGCGAGGCCGATCTGGTCGACATGCTGCTGCCGGCGCTCGCCGCCGCCGTCATCGGTGTGGTGGCGGTGCTGCTGGGGGCGGTCACCCTCGCCCGGCTCCCGGGCGTGCGCAGCGACGACGCGCTCGCCACCGCCGGGCTCTTCGGCGCCGTCAGCGCCTCGACGCTGGCCGCGGGCATGGTGCTGCTCGACGAGGAGGGCATCCCCTACGAGGCCTGGGTGCCGGCGCTCTATCCGTTCATGGACATCCCGGCGCTGATCCTCGCCATCGTGCTCGCCGGTGTCGCCGCCGCGCGCCGCGCCGGCAAGGCGGCGGAGGAGACCGCGATCTGGCCGATCGTCAAGGACTCGCTGCAGGGCGCCGCGCTCACCGCGCTGTTGTTGGGTCTCGCGCTCGGGCTGTTGACCCGCCCGGAGGGCATCTTCGAGGACTTCTACGACCCGCTCTTTCGCGGCCTTCTCTCCGTCTTGATGCTGATCATGGGGATGGAGGCCTATGCCCGGCTCAGCGAGCTGCGGCGGGTGGCCCACTGGTACGCCGTCTACGCCCTCCTCGCCCCGCTCGTCCACGGCCTGATCGGCTTCGGGCTGGGCTATGTCGCCCACCTCGCCACCGGCTTCAGCCCCGGCGGCGTCATCCTGTTGGCGGTCATCGCCGCGTCGAACTCCGACATCTCCGGGCCGCCGACCTTGCGCGCCGGCATCCCGACGGCCAACCCCTCGGCCTTCATCGGGGCGTCGACCAGCATCGGCACGCCCGTCGCCATCGCCATCGGCATTCCGCTCTTCATCGCCCTCGCCGAGCGGGTCTTCGCGCCTTAGCAGGAGGTGGCGTCGGCCTCAGCTGTTGCGCGCGAACTTCTGCGGCCGCAGGATCTCCACGTCCTCGAGATAAGTGATCCCCGAATAGTTCTCAAAATACCGGTTCGCGACCTCCTCGGCGATCCGGTTGGCGGTGGCGTCGCTGGCGACGATCGCTTCGATCTGCACGTTCGAGAAGGCGTCGACGATCTTCGGGCGGTCCTCGGAGCGGACGCCGCGACTGCCTTTGCCGCCGGCGGCGAAGATGGTGTAGCCGGTGGCGCCGGCGCCCTCGATGATCTTGATGACGTTGTCCAGGATCAGTTTCTCGGTGATGATGACGACCTTCTTAGCCTTGTGCATCATCAATGCGCCCCTCCCAACGGCCTAAAAAATCTGCCTGTTGTGATGATGACCGATGGTGTGTTCAAGTCAAGCGAGGCGAGACGACGCTGCGAGCATTGACGCGGCGGGCGCTGGCGAGGGCGGTGTGGCTCGACGGGGCGGGGCTCGGGGCGCCATCGTCGCCTCGCGGTTCAGCGCGCCGACATGGAAGACAACGTGGTTCGCGAGCGCGGCGCCCGCGGCGCGTCGACCGGCCTGCCACCCGGCGGCCGCCGGGCGAGATAGGCGCCGTTGACGCTGTCGCCGGCGGCGGTGGTGGCGGCGACGTGGGCGCGCGCAGCGGCGGCGCCGGCGGCTGCGCGCCCTCGCCCTAGCGAAGCGCCCCGGCCGCACCCGGTTCGACGACGATCTCGCGTCGACGACGCTCTCGCGGGGGGGGCAAGGCGGCGATGCGGTGGGCGCAGGCGCTCGGGCCGCGACCAGGGGGCCGATGCCGGCGTCGACGCGGCCGGTGCCGATGGGCTCGCTCTCCTGTCGGGTGAGCCCGCGCCGAATGGCGATCAGCCGGCGCATCAGCGTCCACCCGCGCCGAAGAGCCGGTCGTGCGCGAGGGCGAGGCCGGCGCGCGCGAGAGCGGCGGCGTCGCGCCGCTCGCAGGTCACGCCGAAGACCGCGAGGGCGGCGGCGTAGCGGTCGAGCTGGTCGGCCTCGCCCACCAGCGTGACCCGGCCGGGGCGGCCGTGCTGGGCGAGGGAGTCGCTGACCTCGAGGCCGGTCAGCCAACCCGCGAGGCGGGCGCGGGCCAGTTCCGGGGCGAGGCCGTTCAAGAGCGCCTCGGCCCTGAGCCCGAAGGCGCGGCGCAACAGCGCCGCCGGCGCGTCGCGCGCCTCGGCCACCGCCGCGGCGAAGTCGCCGGGTTCCCAGTCGCCGTCGTCGCCGAGCGTGCGGCGCAGCACGGTGTGGGTGGCGATGGCGTCCAAGACCTCGTCGCTCATCGCGGTGTGAAAGTGGGCGACCCGGCCCGCCTCGAGGCGGACCCATTTGCTGTGGTTGCCGGGGAGGACGACGACGCCCGTGGCGTCCGGCGTCTCGGCGACGAGACCCAAGAGCTTGGTCTCCTCGCCGCGCATGACGTCGGGCGGGTCCGCCTGGCGCAGACCCGGCAGGATGCGGACGTCGACCTCGGCGGGCGTGTCCGGTACCCGGACGGCCGCCCGCGGCAGCTCGCCCAAGGCGCCGTCATGGGGGGCGTAGGCGGCAGGATGCCAGCCCTCGCGCGCCCCGGCCATGCCGCAGACGACGGCCGGTGCCGGCTGCCGGGCCGGCGCCCAGGCCTCGATCAAGGCTTCGAAGGCGCGGGCGAACGCGGCCGGGCCGTCGAGCTGGGCGATGCCCAACGGCGCGTCGCGATCGTCGAGCACCTCTGCGCCCGCCATCGCCCAGACGCGCACTCGGCTGGTTCCCCAATCCACGCCGAGCCACTCGTAAGCCGCGATCATCGCTCGTTCTCCGCCGTTCAGCCGCGCCGAGCCACAAGCCGGCGTTCGGTTCGCACGATCAGGGCGTTGGCGCCCACGCCGATGCTCGACAACAGGGTCACGCCCGCGAACAACCGCTTCAGGTCGCAGAGGCTGCATACTGCCAGCACGTCGGCGCCGACGCCGTCGTGCGCCCGGCATTTCCGCCACGACCATCGCGGTCAAGCTGCCGAGCGCGATCAGCGCGTATCGGGAGCCCTCGTCGATACCGAACCCGATCACGAACAGCGCGGCAGCGCGGTCTTCGCAATCGCAAAGATCGCCGCGATCAACGGCACCCGCCCCGCGCCCCAGCGCAGACGAGTCCGAGCGGCGGCGGTCTCGTCGCGCAACCGGCGCCACAGCCGCAACCGCGTCGAGCGACCTCGTGCCGGCGCGGATCGCGGGGCCGCCTGCTCGATGCCGCGCCCGGCATGGACGTGGCGCTGGACGAGACGAAGCCTCTTCGCCGCGGCGCCCTCGGCCGTTGTGTCGCCGACCAGCGCGGCGTCGACGTCGGTGGCGCCCGGCGAGGCGAGGACGTGGCGGCGAGGGGGTGTCGACGCGGCCTTCCGTATCCGTTCGACGGGCGCGCGGCGACGGCGATGTCGGGGCGATCTTCACCACGGTTGCGCGGGCTTGGCCGGAGCGCCGCACGCTGGCGTCGGGGCGGCCGCGTTCTCAGATAAAATGAATGGAATGGCGCCCCGTCCCCCGGCCCGTGCCCCGCACGGGCGACGATACACCCGCGCGCTCGCTCGCCCGCTATGTCTGGCGCATGAGCGGCGGCCACCAGCTCGCCGCGGCCACGCTGGCACTTGTCGTGGCGGGGCTGACGATGGTGCCGTTGGAGCTCCAGCGTCGCCTCGTCAACGAGGCGTTGGGCGCGGGCGACCTCGACTTGCTGAGCCGGCTCGGCGCGCTCTACCTTCTGGTCGTTCTTCTCAGCACGGGGCTGAAATTCGCACTTCGCCTCTACCAGGGCTGGCTCAGCGAGAGCGCGGTGCTCTACACCCGCCGCCACCTCGCGCGCCTGCGCGCCGCGCGACAGGAGGCGGGCGACGACGGCAGTTCGGTCGCGGTCATCGACAAGGAGGTCGACCAGCTCGGCGGCTTCGTCGGCGAGGGGCCGTCGGCCTTCGTCGTCAACGCCGGCATGCTCGTGGCGATCGTCGGCTACATGCTCTACGTCCAGCCGCTCGTCGCCGCGGTCGGTCTGGCGATGCTCGCGCCGCAGGCGGTGCTGGTGCCGTGGCTGCAGCAGAAGGTCAACCGCGCGTTGCAGACCCGGCTCGTGCTGCTGCGCGAGCTGGACGACCGCATCGCCGGCGCCGATTTGCAGCAGGGCGAGCGGCGCCAACACCTCGAGGGGCACCTCAAGCGGGTCTACGACAACCGCCTGCTGATCTACGCCCTCAAGCACGGCATGAAGTTCGCGACCAACCTGTTGACCAACGCGGCGCCGTTGGGCGTCCTGCTGGTGGGTGGCTATCTCGTCATCCATGGGCAGGCCACGGTCGGCGTGGTCGTCGCCTTTTTGAGCGGGCTGCAGCGGCTGGACGACCCCTTGCGCGAGCTCCTGAACGCCTACCGCCAGGCCGCCCAGGCGCGCGTGCGCCACACCCTGATCGCGCAATGGATGCGGGGCGGGATGTGACCGCCGCGCCCGAACCCGCGCTCGTCGCGGCGCCCTGGCGGCGGGCGACGACCTCCGAGCACCTCTTGGACGCGCTCGAGGCCGACGGCCGGCCGGCGCGCTTCGTCGGCGGCTGCGTGCGCGACAGCCTCAAGGGCCTGCACCGCGAGGCCTGGGACGTCGATCTCTGCACCGCCGAGCCGCCGGAGCGCGTCCTCGCCCTCATGGAGCGCGCCGGCATCAAGGCCGTCCCCACCGGTCTCGCCCACGGCACCGTCACCGCCGTGCTGAATGGCCAGCCCTTCGAGATCACGACGCTGCGCCGCGACGTCGCGACCGACGGCCGTCACGCCGTCGTCGCCTTCACCGACGACTTCGCGGCCGACGCGGCGCGCCGCGACTTCACCATCAACGCGATGAGCTGCGACCGCGCCGGGCACCTCTTCGACTATTTCGGCGGGCGCTGCGATCTCGCGGCCGGCGTGCTGCGCTTCGTGGGCGAGCCGCGGCGGCGCATCGCCGAGGATTACCTTCGGGTCTTGCGCTTTTTTCGCTTCTACGCCCGCTTCGGCGAGCGCCCGCCCGACGCCGCGACCCGCGCCGCCCTCGCCGAGGGCGTCGCCGGCATGGACCGCCTCTCCGGCGAGCGCGTCCGCGTCGAGGTCTTGAAGCTCTTGGAGGCCCCCGACCCCCGCCGGGCGGTGGCGTGGATGGCCGAGCTCGGCGTCTTGCGCTGGACCCTCGCCGAGGCGGTGGATCGCAACCTGTTCGACCGCCTGGTCGCGGTCGAGCCGGCCCCCGACGCCCTGCGCCGGTTGGCGGCGCTCCTGCGCGGTGCGGCCGCGCCGGATGCCGAAGCGGCGGCCGTCCGGCTGCGCTTGTCGAACGCCGAGGCGCAGCGGCTGGCGCGCCTGGTCGCCGTCGCGGCCACCCGGCTCGACGCGGCCGACGCCGCGACGCTGGCCCGCGCGCTCTATCGCGACGGCCGCGATGGGGCCCTGGCGGCGGGCCTCTTCGCAC
>JBKHCM010000152.1:0-6288 GCA_046541805.1 Alphaproteobacteria bacterium | reverse complement strand
GGCGCCGCCCGCCGACCATCCCGCCGCGGTGCGCGCCGCGCTGCAGGCGATGGTGCGCCGAGGGAAGCGCGCGGCCGAGGACGTCGGCACCCGCTTTCCCGACGAGGCCCGGCGCATCCACCAGGGCGAGGCCGAGGACCGCCCGATCTTCGGGCGCGCCAGCGGCGAGGAGGCGCGCGCGCTGCGCGAGGAAGGCATCGAGGTGCACGCCCTGCCGGACGTGCCCGACCACGACGCCTGAGCTCAGGCGCGCCGGGCGCTCGCCAGGTAGTTCACCGCCACGTCGCGACGCAGCGCGAAACGGTTCTCCCAGGCGTCGAAGCCGATGCCGGCGAGCCGGTCGATCCGCCAGCCGGCGCCGCGCAGCCACCCCGCCAGCTCCGAGGGCCGCACGAAGCGGCGCCAGTCGTGGGTGCCGCGCGGCAGCCAGCCCAACAGGCCCTCGGCGGCGACGATCGCCTCCGCATAGGCCCGCGGCGTGCGGTTGAGGGTGGAAAGGCAGACGACGCCGTCGGCGGCGGCGAGTGCCGCGAGATGGTGGGCGAAACCTTCCTGGTCGGGAACGTGCTCGATCACCTCGGAGGCGACGACGACGTCGAACCGCGCGCCGCGCGCCGCCGCCGCCTCGACGCTCTCGAGCCGGTAGTCGATGGCGAGGCCCTGGGCCGCGGCGTGGCGGCGCGCCACATCCAGCGCCTCGGCGACCAGATCGATGCCGGTCACCGCCGCGCCGAGCCGGGCCAGCGGCTCGGCCAGGAGCCCGCCGCCGCAGCCGACGTCGAGCACGGTGAGGCCCTTGAGCGGCTTGCCGGGCGCGGTGCGGCGGCCGGCGATCGCGGCGTCGCGGATGAAGGCGATGCGCACCGGGTTCATGCGGTGCAGCGGGGCGAGCGGGCCGGTGCTGTCCCACCAGTCGGCGGCGGCTGCGAACTTGGCGAGCTCTCTCGGATCGGCGGCGGTGACGGGGGTCATGGCGGTCTTTTGCGAAAAAGGGGAAAGGTCGGCTTGCTTCGGGCGTCTCAGGGTGGATAAGAACCGGGCGTGGTCAATGCTGCCGGTCGCTCGGCGGCGATCGCTCGAGAGGAACCCCCGTTGACCCGCGTCGTCCAGAAATTCGGCGGCACCTCGGTCGCCGATGCCGATCGGCTTCGCCATGTCGCCGGGCGCGTCGCCCGCCACGTCGCCGCGGGCGAGCGCGTCGTGGCCGTGGTCTCGGCGATGGCGGGGCACACCAACCAGCTCGTGCGCTGGGTCGAGGACGTCGGCGGGCCGACGGCGGATCCGGCCGAGCACGACGTCGTCGTCGCCGCCGGCGAGCAGATCACCAGCGGGCTGTTGGCGCTGGCGCTGCAACGCCTGGGCGTGCCGGCGCGCTCCTATCTCGGCTGGCAGGTACCGGTGTCGACCGACGACGCCCACGGCAAGGCCCGCATCACCGGCATCGACGCCGCCGCCGTCGGCGCCGCGCTCGAGCGCGGCGAGGTCGCGGTGCTGCCGGGCTTTCAAGGCGTCGATCCGAAGGGACGGGTGAGCACGCTCGGCCGCGGCGGCTCGGACACCTCGGCGGTGGCGGTGGCGGCGGCGCTCGGGGCCGAGCGCTGCGACATCTTCACCGACGTCGACGGCGTCTACACCACCGACCCACGGATCGTGCCGCGGGCGAGGAAGCTCGAGCGCATCACCTACGAGGAGATGCTGGAGCTCGCCTCGCTCGGCGCCAAGGTGTTGCAGACCCGTTCCGTCGCGCTCGCCATGCAGTACAATGTTCCCGTCCAGGTTCTGTCCAGCTTCGAGGACAAGCCCGGCACCCTCGTCACCGCGGACGATCCCACCATGGAGCACCAGACCGTCTCGGGCATCACCTACAGCCGCGACGAGGCCAAGATCACCCTGGTCGGGGTGGAGGACCGCCCCGGCGTCGCCGCCCGCCTCTTCGGCACGCTCGCCGACGCCAACGTCAACGTCGACATGATCGTGCAGAGCGTCTCGCCCGACGGCCGCTCCACCGACGTCACCTTCACCGTGGCGGCCACCGACCTGGCGCGGGCCCAGGACCTGCTGGCGCCGGTGATGCGCGAGCTCGGCTGTCGGGACGTCGTCGCCGACGGCGGCGTGGTGAAGATCTCGGTCATCGGCGTCGGCATGCGCAGCCACGCCGGCATCGCCCATCGCATGTTTCAGGTGCTCGCCGAGCGCGGTATCAACATCCAGGCCATTTCGACCTCGGAGATCAAAATCAGCGTGCTCATCCCCGAAGAGTACACCGAACTCGCCATCCGCACCCTGCACGCCGCCTACGGCCTCGACGCGGACGCGTGAGCGCCATGCGACACCAACCCGGCTACGCCCGCCTGGAGCAGCTCACCCGGCGCGGCCGCGCGCTGCTGGGCGCGGAGATGGCGCTCATGGGCGGGGCGATGACCTGGGTCTCCGAGCGCCATCTGGTGGCCGCGATCTCGAACGCCGGCGGCTTCGGCGTCATCGCCTGCGGCTCGATGGGCCCGGATCTCCTCGCCGCCGAGATCGAGGGCACGCGCGCGCTCACCGATCGGCCGTTCGGCGTCAACCTGATCCTCATGCACCCCGAGCTCGACCGGCTGATCGCGCGCTGCACCGCGCTCGACGTCGGCCATTTCGTCTTCGCCGGCGGCATGCCGACGCGCGAGCAAATCGCCCGGGCCAAGACCAAGGGGGCCAAGGTCCTCGCCTTCGCGCCGTCGGCGGCGATCGGCAGGCGGCTGGTCAAGGCCGGGGTCGACGGGCTGATCATCGAGGGCGCGGAGGCCGGCGGGCACATCGGGCCGGTCGCCACGAGCGTGCTCGCCCAGGAGATCCTGCCCGCCATCCGCGAGGTCCCGGTGTTCGTCGCCGGCGGCATCGGCCACGGCGAGGCCATCGCCGCCTATCTGGCGATGGGGGCCGCGGGCTGCCAGCTCGGCACGCGCTTTGCGTGCGCCCAGGAATCGATCGCCCATCCGCGCTTCAAGGAGGCCTTCATCAAGGGCAACGCGCGCGACGCTCAGGCGAGCGTCCAGGTCGATCCCGAGTTCAAGGTGATCCCGGTGCGCGCGCTCGCGAACCGGGCCACCGAGCGCTTTCAGCGCGTGCAGGTGGAGACCATTCGGCGCTATCGTGCGGGCGAGATCGGCTACGACGAGGCGGCGTTGGCGATCGAGCATTTCTGGGCCGGCGCGCTGCGTCGTGCCGTGGTCGACGGCGATGTCGAGGAGGGCTCGCTGATGGCCGGACAGTCGGTGGGCATGGTCAAGGCGGTGGAACCGACCGCCACCATCATCGACACGCTCGTGGCCCAGGCCGCGGCGGCACTGGAGCGGGCGGACCACCCGGGATGAGCGCCGGCTGGGGGAGCTCGGCGACGGCGCCGCCGGCGGGCAAGCGCACGCCGGAGCTGTCGGCGTCGCGCCGTTTGCTGCGGCGCATCATGGAGCTGGCGGCGGCGCCGATCCAGCCCCAACAGCGCCTGGACCGCATCGTCAGCCTGATCGCCGCCGACATGGTGGCGGAGGTGTGCTCGATCTACGTCCGCCGCTCGGGCAACATCCTCGAACTCTTCGCCACCCAGGGCCTCAAGCGCGACGCCGTGCACCAGACCCGGATGAAGCTGGGCGAGGGGCTGGTCGGCCACATCGCCGAGCGCTGCGAGATCATCAACACCAACGACGCCCACAGCCATCCGCACTTCCAGTACTTCCCGGAGACCGGCGAGGAGATCTACCGCTCGTTCTTGGGCGTGCCGATCATGCGCGGCGGCGAGGTGGCGGGCGTCGTCGTCGTCCAGAACACGGTGGCGCGCACCTACGCCGAGGACGAGGTCGAAGCGCTCGAGATCATCGCCGCGCTGTTGGGCGAGATGCTGGCCTCGGGCGGGCTGGTGGACCCCGACATCTACAGCGACTTCGCCGAGGTCGCAGCCCCGCCGCGGCGGCTGGTCGGCGCCGCCCTGGTCGAGGGGCTGGCCCTCGGCGAGGCGGTCCTGCACCACCCGCCGCCGCAGGTGACGCGCTTCGTCTCGGAGAACCCGGAGCTCGAGACCGCCCGGCTCGAGCGGGCGATGCAGGCGCTGCGCTTCGACGTCGACCGGCTGGTGGCGAGCGCCGGGCTCGGCCTCGGCGAGCACGGCGACGTGCTCGAGGCCTACCGCATGCTGAGCCACGACCGCTCGTGGTTCCGCCGGCTGCACGAGGCGATCTTGACCGGCCTCACCGCCGAGGCGGCGGTCAAGCGCGTGCAGGAGGAGACCAAGGTCCGCTTGAGCCAGTCCTCCAACAGCTATCTGCGCGAGCGGCTGTTGGACCTCGAGGACCTCGCCAACCGCCTGTTGGGCCATCTCGTCGGCTCGCCGCGCGGCCGCGCGCCGGGCAAGCTGCCCGAGCGCGCCATCCTCGTCGCGCGCACGCTCAGCCCGGCCGAGCTCCTGGACTACGACCGCGAGCGCCTCGCCGGGCTCGTGCTCGAGGAGGGTTCGCACACCGCCCACGCCACGATCATCGCCCGAGCGCTGGAGATCCCGGTCCTGGGCGGGGTGGAGCGCGCGCTGGCGGCGATCCGCGACGGCGATCGCCTGGCGCTCGACGCCGACCACCACCAGCTCTTTTTGCGCCCGAACGAGGACGTCGAGCAGGCCTTCCAGCTGGCCCTCGCCGCCCGCGGCGAGGCGCGGGCACGGGTGTTCGAGCTGAAGGACCTGCCGACGGTGAGCCGCGACGGCGTGGCGATCACGCTCGCGCTCAACGCCGCCTTCTTGATGGATCTCGCCGCGCTCGACACCACCGGCGCCGCGGGTGTGGGGCTCTACCGCACCGAACTCGCCTTCATGGCGCGCGGCAGCTATCCGAGCACGGAGGAGCAGACCCAGCTCTACGGCAAGATCGTCGACGCGCTGGGCGACCGGCCCTGCCGGTTCCGCACCCTCGACGTCGGCAGCGACAAGATCCTGCCCTATTGGCGCTTTCCCCAGGAGGAGAACCCCGCACTGGGCTGGCGGGCGATCCGCCTCACCCTCGATCAGCCCCAGCTCCTGCGCCAGCAGCTGCGCGCGCTCTTGGCCGCGCACGCCGGTCGCGAACTCCGGGTGATGTTCCCGATGATCGCCGAGGTGGCCGAGCTCGACCGGGCGCGCGCGTTGTTGGACCTCGAGATCGACCGCGCCCAGCGGTGCGGGGCGTTCCTGCCCGATCGGATCGAGGTCGGTGCCATGCTCGAGGTACCGGCGCTGCTCTTTCAGCTCGACCGCCTCCTCGAGCGGGTCGACTTCCTCTCGGTCGGCACCAACGACCTCGTGCAGTTCCTGTTCGCCTGCGACCGCGACAATCCCCGCGTGCACCACCGCTACGACGTGTTGTCACCGCCGGTCCTCAACCTGGTCCACGACCTCGTCGAGCGCTGCCGCCGGGCCGGCGTCGGCCTCTCGGTGTGCGGCGAGATGGCCGGCCGACCGCTCGAGGCGGTGGTGCTCGTCGCCCTCGGCGTGCGCGAGCTGTCGATGACGGCCACCCACATGGGCCTGGTCAAGGCCGTCCTGCGCTCGCTCGACGTCGCGGCGACGCGCCGCTTCGTGCTGAGGCAGGCGCAATTGCCGGTACATTCGATCCGTAACAGCGTGCATATGTATGCTCGCGATCGCGGTTTCGACTTGCCGCCCGAGCCGCCGATGGGCGTGCCCGGGTTGACGTGAGGGGTCGCGAGGCCGTTGCCTCTTGGTGCGTCTGAGGTTCTGTGCGATCGTCAGCGAAGGAATCGTCAGGTGATGTTCAACCCGAGGCTGCCTTGACGGAACGCGACAGCGGCACGCCGCCGAGCGACGCCCTCACCGGGCCGGTGCTGCGGCAGATCGGCTACCATTTGAAGCTGGCGCGCGAGGAACGCGGCGAAACGCTGCAGGACATCGCCGCCTTTCTGCGCATCCGGCGGGTCTATCTCCAGGATCTGGAGAACGGCGATCTCTCCGCCATCCCCGGCCGCGCCTACGCGCTCGGCTTTCTGCGCTCCTACGGCGACTATCTCGGCTTCAACGGCGACGCCATCGTCGAGGAGGTCAAGCGGACCGACGAGCCCTTGCCGGAGAGCCCGACGCTGCAGGTGCGCGAGCCGCTGCCCGAGAGTCACCGCCCGCCGCTGGTGCTGGTCGGCGCCTCGCTGGTGCTGGCCGCCGCGGTCTATGTCGGTTGGCAGTACTGGCATGACCGCGAGGAGCCCGCGCGGGAGGTCGCCGCGGCCGACCGGCCGGTGCCGGCCGACGCGCAGGCGGAGCGGCCGGCGCGGCCGGAC
>JBKHCM010000040.1:0-24268 GCA_046541805.1 Alphaproteobacteria bacterium | reverse complement strand
GGCGGCCGGCGGATCGCCGCCGAGCCGCGCCAGCTCGGCGTCGTCGAGCCCGACCCGGAGCTCGCCGGCGGCGACACCGGTGAGCGCCGGCACCGCGCCGGCGGCGCGCACCGCTTCGGCCATCGCCCGGCCGACCTCGAGGTTGTCGGGGCGCGGCAGGCCATGGGCGACGATGGAGGTCTCGAGCGCCACCACCGGCCGGCCGGCGGCGCCGGCCACCTCGTCGGCGATCCGAAGGCTGGCTTGCCCGCGCTGCGGCATTCGGGATACCCGACCTGAGATGGAAGCACGACCGACATGCGCCTTAATCGACGCGACGCCGTTTCGACAGGGGGATCTCGCACATGCCGCACCCGGTGCCCCGGCCGCGGCCGATCGAACTGCTGACCCCGGCGGCGATGGGCGAGGCCGACCGACGGACCATCGCCGGTGGCCGGGCGGGCATCGTGCTGATGGAGGCGGCCGGTGCCGCCGTCGCCGCCCGCGTCCGCGATCTCTGGGACGGCGGCTCGGTCGTCGTCCTGTGCGGGCCCGGCAACAATGGCGGCGACGGCTTCGTCGCCGCGCGGCGGTTGGCCGAGTGGGGCTTCGAGGTGCGCCTGCACCTGCGCGGCGAGGCGCAAGCGCTCGCGGGCGACGCCCGGCTCGCCGCCGAGCGCTGGGCGCGCCCGGTCCGGCCCTTCGCCGAGCCCGCGCTCGCGGGCGCCGGCATCGTCGTCGACGCTCTCTTCGGCGCCGGGCTCACCCGCCCCCTCGCCGCCGACGTCGCGGCCTGGGTCGAGGCCTGCGCGGCCGCCGGCGTCCGCGTCGTCGCGGTCGACCTGCCCTCGGGCGTCAACGGTGCCAACGGCCGGATCGAGGGCCACGCCTTCGACGCCTTCGAGACCGTCACCTTCGCCCGCGCCAAGCCCGGCCACGTGCTCCTGCCGGGCGCCTTGAAGCGCGGCCATCTCACCATCGCCGACATCGGCCTCGACCCGACGGCACTCGCCCACGCCCACCGCGCGGCGCAGGCGCCGCTTTGGTGCAACCTGCCGGGGCTTTGGGCCGCTGCCTGCAAGCGGCCGGTGCCGGGCGATCACAAGTACCGCCGCGGCCACGCCAACATCGTCGCCGGGCCCTTGGAGAACGGCGGCGCCGCGCGGTTGGCGGCGACCGCGGCCCTGGCCGCCGGCGCCGGGCTGGTCAGCCTGCTGTGCCCCCCGGGCGCGGTGCTCACGCACACCGCGCGGCTCGACGCGGTCATGGTGCGCGCGCTCGCGGGCGACGACCTCGCCCCCTGGCTCGCCGACGAACGCCGCAACGCCTGGCTTCTGGGCCCCGGCGGTGGCGTCGGCGCGGCCCTTCGGGCCAAGGTCGAGGCGGTCTTGGCGCGGCCGCGCGCCGCGGTCCTCGACGCCGACGCGATCACCAGCTTCGCCGGCGACGTCAAGGGGCTCGCACGGGCGATCCGCGGGCCCGTCGTGCTGACGCCGCACGCGGGCGAAGCGGCACGGCTGTGCTCGCTCACCGGCGACAAGCTCGCCGACGCGCGCGGCCTCGCCGCCGCCACCGGTGCCGTGGTGCTGCTCAAGGGGTTCGATACCGTCGTCGCCGCCCCCGACGGCCGCGCCGCGATCGCGGTGAACGGCTGCCCCGCGCTGGCGACCGCCGGCGCCGGCGACGTCCTCGCCGGAGTGGTGACGGCGCAGCTCGCCCAGGGCCTCGATCCCTTCGACGGCGCCGCGCTCGCGGTCTGGCTGCACAACGCCGCCGCCGCGATGCAGCCACACGGCTTGACGGCCGATCAGTTGGTGGGCCATCTCGCGCCCGCCGTTGCTGCGCTCGATGCTGTTGTCTGACCGGTGCGTCGGCGACGCGCTGCCGTCAGCGATTACGGTATTTCTCTAGCACGTCGCATCAACTTGAGCGCGTCGAGGTGTTCATCGAGTGCCGCTGAGCCGAAGCCGATCCCGCTCCGTTGCCGCGGCAGGGCCCGCCGCCGACCTCGAACGCGACCACCCGTCGTCATGACGAGCAGCGGCTCCCGTTCGCTCGTCGAGATCCTAGCGCTCGCCGGCATCGGCGGGGTGGCGCTGCGCCGCGGCGCCGACGACGGCGCCTTCCGCATCGCCGAGCACAACCACCTCGCCGCCCGCTGGCTCGGCCTCGAGGGCGTCGGCGCGCGTGGGTTGGGCCTCGACCGGCTGTGGCAGCGCGCCGACGAGATCGCGATCTGGGCGGAGCTCGTTCTCGCCCTCGAGCACGGCACCACCTTCGAGACCCGGCTCGCCCCGCGCCACGACGGTCGACCGGCGCTCGCGGTGGTGGGCGCCCCGGCGCCGCAGGACAGCTTCTGGCTGGTGTTGACGCCCGAGGCGGGTGCCGCGCCCTCGCCGTCACCGGCCGCCGAGCCCGACGCACTCGCCGCGATCGGCGCCGTGCTCGACGCCGCGCTCTACGCGCTCGAGTTCGACCTCGACTGCCGGCTGGCGGTGGCCTGGACGATGGGCCCGGTGACGGCGCTGCTCGGCGACGCGCCGGCGGTCGGCGCGAGCTGGGCCGAGGTCGTCGCCGCCGACGACCGCGCGCTCTGGCGCGACCGCAATCTCGAGGTCCTGGCCGGTCGTTCGGCGGCATGCCGCTATCGCCTGCGCGCCCGCAACGGCGACGACGTCGTGGTCGAGGACCACGCCGTGCCGCAGCGCGACCGCGCCGGCCATCTCCGTGGGCTGATCGCGCGCGTCCGCCGCGTCACCGAGCCGGCGCCGGTAGCTCCGCCCTCGCCGGCCCCGGCGGACGCCGGCGTCGCCGAAGCCGGCCTCGCCGCCCTCGCGCGCCGGGCCGCCGTTCGCCTCGTCGCCCGCCTCGGCGCCGACGGCACGGTGCGGAGCCTCCTGCACCCGGGCGACGACGCGCTGGTCGAGGCGATGGCGCGCGAGCGCGACCGGCTGGTCGCGCTCATGTCCGCGCTCGACCCGCTGGCGCAGGCTATCGCCGCCGAGGTCGCGGGCGAGCGGGCGGAGCTGGTGCCGCTGCCCGACGGCGGCGCGCTGGTGATCGTCGATGCCCCGCCGCCGCCGCCGAGCGCCGGGCTGGCCGAGGCGCCGGCGGCGGACTTGCGGCCACCGGCGCCGGAGGACGAGGCCGAGCGTTGGTGGCCGGTGCTGGAGACGGTCGTCGACGGCATCATCACCTGCGACGCGAAGGGCATCGTCAGCGGGCTCTCGGCCTCGGCGGAACGCCTTTTCCGCACCACCTCGGCGGCCGCCGGCGGCCGGCGCCTGGACGAGCTCGTGAGCGTGCCGCCGGGCGAGGAGAGCGATCTGTTGGGCCTGTTGCGCGACGCGGCGGCGAGCGGCCAGCGTCTGGGCGAGGTGGTCGCCCGGCGCGAGGGCGGCGAGCTGGTGCCCATCGAGGTCACGGTGAGCCGCCTCGCCGGCCGCGAGCCGACGGGTCTTTTGGTGACCGTGCGCGACGTCACCGCCCGGCGCGAGGCCGAGGAGACGATCCGTCGCCTGGCCTGGCGCGATCCGCTCACGGGCTTGCCGAACCGGCTCTTGTTCGACGACCGCCTCGCCCAGACGGTCGAGCGCGCCCGGCGCAACCCGCAGGAATTCGCGGTCATGCTCTTGGACCTCGACCGCTTCAAGCTGGTCAACGAGAGCCTCGGCATGGCCAAGGGCGATCAGCTCCTGCGCGAGGTGGCGCGCCGGCTCGTGCTCGTGCTGCGCCGCTCGGACACGGTCGCGCGGCTCGGCGGCGACGAGTTCTTGCTCTTGCTGCCCGGCTGCCGCGGTGCGGAGGCGGCGGCCAAGGTGGCGCAGAAGATCCTCGACGTCATGCGCCAGCCCTACGCCATCGACGGCCAGGAACTCAGCGCCACCGCCAGCCTCGGCATCGCGCTCTTCCCGCACGACGGCGCGGATGCCGAGACCCTGATGCGCAACGCCGACACCGCGCTCTACCGGACCAAGGAGCAGGGCCGGAACAGCTATCAGTTCTACACCGGCGACATGAACGCCCGCGCGTTCGAGCGCCTGGTCTTGGAAACGCAGCTGCGCCGCGCGCTCGAGCGGGGCGAGCTGACGCTGCACTTCCAGCCGCTGGTGAGCGCCGAGACCGGCGCGATCACCGCGGTCGAGGCGCTGGTGCGCTGGTTCCACCCCGAGCTCGGCCGCGTCCCGCCCGGCGAGTTCATCCCGCTCGCCGAGGAGACGGGGCTGATCCTGCCGATCGGCCAGTGGGTGCTGACCGAGGCCTGCCGGCAGGTGCGCGAATGGCAGCGGCTCGGTTTCTCGGAGCTGCGCCTCGCGGTCAACCTCTCCGGCCGCCAGTTCAAGCAGCGCAATCTCGTCGACATCATCCGCCGCGTGCTGCAGGCGACCGGCATGCCGGCGCATCTCTTGGAGCTGGAGCTCACCGAGAGCGCCTTGATGGAGGACGTCGGCGAGAGCGTGTCGCGGCTGCAGGCGATCCACGACCTCGGGGTCCAGTTCGCCGTCGACGACTTCGGCACCGGCTATTCGTCCTTGGCCTACCTCAAGCGTTTTCCGATCCGCTGCCTCAAGATCGACCGCTCCTTCGTGAAGGACGTCACGACCGACCCCAACGACGCCGCCATCGCCCAGGCGATCGTCGCGCTCGCCGAGATGATGAAGATCTCCGTGGTCGCCGAGGGGGTGGAGACGCGCGAGCAGCTCGCGATGATCAAGCGCTTCGGCTGCGACGAGCTGCAGGGCTTTCTCTTCTGCGGTCCGCAGGCGCCCGACGACATGCTGGAGCTGCTGCGCTCCGGCCGCCGCCTGGACCTCGACGACCTGCCGACGGTCTGAGAGGTCGCCGCGCGCCCCGGCGTCGGGTCGCTTCACGATCGCGCAACGGCGGGCGGGGCGCGGGAGACTGCGTGTCGTCGACGAGGCCGTCACGTCGTCGGCAAAAAACACGATGAGCGGAGGCGTTCGCTCCCCGCCGGGTCCGGTTTTTTGGTCGTTGGTCTCGCAACAAGCGCCGGACGTCTTCGCGAACACTTAGGCCGAACACGCGCTCCAGGCGGCGTTGGCGGCGCGCGGTGTCCCTGCGCGGATTGTCGCCAGCTACCGCGTCGTTCGGCCGGTGCTCGCCACGCGCGCCGTCGGGGCCACCGCGCCGGAGCTCCGCGACGCCGTCGCCGCGCCGGCGACCCCGCGTCCGTGGCGCCGGGGGCTGAACGGCCGGCCTGCGATCTCGCCGCCTGCGAGGCCGAGGTCGACGCAATCGCGGCGGCCGCGACGCCCTCGCCGATCGCGCCGTCCGGCCCCCGTCGCCGCCGGACAGGCTCTCAGCCGCCGGCGGGTGCCGGCCCCGCGCGGGCATCCGCCTTGGGCTCGCGCGCGGGGGTACAGCGCCCGACCGAGCCCTCGCCGCACGTCGTCTCGCCGTCCACCCAGGTGGCGCCGGCGAGCCGAGCGTGCAGGAAGTCGGCGTCGCGCAACTGCGCGCCGGTGAAATCGGCACCCCGGAGGTCAGCGCGGAAGAACCGCGTCATGTAGAGCAGGGCGCCGCGAAACGACGCGTCGCGCAGATCGGCGTTGGTGAAATCGGTTTCCACCAGCGAGGCATCCTCCAGGCGCACGTCGCGCAGCGTCGCGGAGACGAACTTGGCCTTGCCGGCGTCGACTTCGTTCAGCACGGCCTCGGTGAGGTCGGCCCGCTTGAAGGAGGCGAAGCGCAGATCACCGTCGGTGAGGTCGACACCGACGAGGTCGCTGCCGTCGAGCTGGCAGCGGCCGTAATCGACGCCGGGCGCCGGCGGGTCGCTGCAGCCGGCCGCGGCGCTCTCCGCGGCGAGCAGGACCGCGAGGCCCGCGAGGCGACCGACGAGACGTGCGCGCATGGCGACCCCTTTTTGCGACGTTCCCCGTTTCATCTAGCGCCGCACCGGCGCGAAATCCACCGCGGCCGGCGCCGGGCGAGCGCGCGCGAGGGGGCCGCCGAAGACCTGCTCGAACGCCGCCTCGAGCGCGGCGTCGATGCGCGCCGGATCGGTGGTCTTGCCCAGGGCCGCGAGCGAGGTGACGCCGAACTCGCGGATGCCGCAGGGCACGATGCCGGCGAAGCGCGCGAGCTCCGGGTCCACGTTGAGGGCCACGCCGTGGAGGCTGACCCAGCGCTTGAGGCGGACGCCGAGCGCGGCGATCTTGGCCTCGCCCCCCGGCACCGCGACCCAGATGCCGACCCGCCCCGGGCGCCGCTCGCCGATGACGTCGAGCGCCGCCAGGGTCCGGATCAGCCACTCCTCGAGGGCGTGGACGTAGGCGCGCACGTCCGGCCGGCGCGCCTTGAGGTCGAGCATGACGTAGCCGACGCGCTGACCGGGCCCGTGATAGGTGAAGCGCCCGCCGCGGCCGGTGCGGTGGACCGGCACGCCCTGCGTGTCGAGCAGTTCCTCCGGGGCGGCGCTGGTCCCGGCGGTGTAGACGTGGTCGTGCTCGAGCAGCCAGACCCGTTCCGGCGCGGTGCCCGCGCGGATCGCCGCCGCCTCGTGCTCCATGCGGACGAGCGCGGCGGCGTAGTCGACGCGCGCGTCGGCGACTTCCCAGGCGACGGCCGCGGCGTCGACGCTTGCAAGGTGGAACGCCATGTCCTATCTCTCCGCCCACGTCGACGGACGGGTCCCGTCCACGTGCGGCCGTGGCGGAATTGGTAGACGCGCAGCGTTGAGGTCGCTGTCCCGGCAACGGGGTGGAAGTTCGAGTCTTCTCGGCCGCACCATCGTCTCGTTCTCCTTCGACAACCGACCGGCGGAGCGGTGACCGTGGCGCCGTGGCGGACGCGGCCCGACCACGATGGCCGGGCACCGCGCGGGTGATGGGCCGCTCGGCGCCGCTGCGCAAGGCCGCCGCGACGCTTGATCGCCCGCGGCCGGCCGGCGCAGAGTGCGGCGCTTCGCCTGCGGACCGCGCGTTCGGCCGCAGCCCCGCTCCTTGGGAGAACCGCGCATGGCCGAAGACGCCCCCGGCGTCGACGCGACGCTGCTCGCCGAGTTGGAGGCAGCCCTCGCGGCCGCGGCACCCGACCGCGTGCGCGCCCGCATCGGCGCACTCCACCCCGCCGACCAGGCGGAGTTCCTGCGCTATCTGCCGGCCGAGCTGCGCGCCGGCTTCGTCGACCAGCTCGAGGCGGCGCTCGATCCCGAGTTCTTGAGCTATGTCGACGAGGAGTTCCGCGCCGATCTCGTGCACTCGCTCGGCCCCGAGCGCACCGCCACCGCGCTCGCCGATCTCGATACCGACGACGCCATCGACTTCCTCGAAGAGCTCGACGACGCCCAGCAGCTGCAGGTCCTCGCCGCCTTGCCGCTGCGCGAGCGTCAGGAGGTCGAAAAGAGCCTGCAATACGCCGAGGATTCGGCGGGCCGGCTGATGCAGCGCGGCTTCGTGGCGCTGCCGGACTACTGGGTGGTCGGCCAGGCCATCGACTATCTCCGCAGCCACCCCGACCTGCCGGACGACTTCTACGACATCTATCTGGTGAGCCCGCGCTTCGAGCCGATCGGCTCGATCGCGGTCTCCATGGTGCTCAGGAGCGTGCGCTCGACGCCCTTGCGCCAGCTGCGCAGCAAGGACCTGCACCTCGTCCACGCCCACGACGACCAAGAACACGTCGCCCGCATGTTCCATAAATACGGGCTGGTCTCCGCGCCCGTCGTCGCCGAGCGCGGGCGGCTGATCGGCGTCATCACCGTCGACGACATCGTCCAGGTCATCGAGGAGGAGGCCGAGGAGGACATCTTGAAGCTCGGCGGCGTCTCGCAGAGCGACACGCTGCGCCCGCTCGGCGCCACCATCAAAAAGCGCCAGCCCTGGCTTTTGGTCAATCTCGCCACCGCCATCGCCGCCGCCTCGGTCATCGCCCAGTTCGAGGCCTCGATCGAGGCGATCGTGGCGCTCGCCGTTTTGATGCCGATCGTCGCCTCGATGGGCGGCAATTGCGGCTCGCAGACGCTCACCATCATGGTGCGCGGGCTCGCCACCGGCGAGATCACCGCCGCCAACGCCTGGCGGGTCTTGAAGAAGGAAGTCGTCGTCGGCCTCGCCCACGGCACGACGTTTCTGGTCGTGGGCGCGGTGGTGGCCTTCGTCTGGTTCGGCTTCGCCGAGCTCGCGATCGTTTTCGGGGCGGCGCTTTTCGTCACCCTCGCCTTCTCGGCACTGGTGGGCGTCTTGATCCCGTTGGCGCTGCAACGGCTCAAGATCGACCCGGCGGTGGCCTCGGCGGTGTTCGTGACGACCGTCACCGACGTCTTCGGCTTCTTGAGCTTTCTCGGCGTGGCCACGCTGGTCCTGCTCTGAGGCGTCCGGCGCCGGGACGCGATGCGTCCGCCGGGCGCGCGGTCACGCCGGATCACCACGGCGAGGGGGAGCAGAAAGGGCGTGTCGAGCACGGGATTGAGCCCCGCCCCGGCGCCCGCCGGGCCCAGGCCGTCGACCGCGAGCCGAACGGCGAGACCGGGCACGATCGCGCTCGTGCCGATCGCCGGATCGCGCGCGTCGAGGCGGCTGACCAGCAGCCGCGCCGGTGTCGCCCACCCCGCCGAGAGGCCGCCGGCGCTCGCCGCCAGCAGTCGGGCGGCGTCGCCGGCGACGGCTCGGGCGCCGTCGCGGGGCCGGCTCGCCAGGTCGACGACGTGATCGAGGCGGAGACGGGCGATCTCCAGCGCCTCGCCGCCGAGGCCGCCGACATGGCGGTCGGCGCGCGCCCCTCGCCGCTGCTGCGCGCGCTCGCGGCGCTCCGCGTCCACGCCGCCTGATCCGGAACGGGCGCGCTCAGGGCCGGCCGAGGCGCTCGCCGGTCCGCTGGCCCTCGACCGTCTCGGGTGTGGCCTCGGTCGGCGTGGCCGGCGCGTCGGTCGCGCCGCCGAGGATATTCGCGGACCCCGATGTGCGCTCGTAGGCCGCGACCAGCAGATCGTAGGCCTCCTTCAGCGGCGGCAGACACGCCGCGCGGTCGGCGTCGATGTCGGCGCGTCGAAGCGGGTCGCGGATATCGGCGCGGGCATCCGGGGCGATCTCCGCGTTGGCGTCCAGCGCCGCGCGCAGATGCGCGCGGATCTCCGCGCAGGACTCGTCCCAGGACATCCGCTCCAGTTGCGTGGCGGGACCGTCATCCGCAGTCGCCGCCGCGGCGACGGCGAGAGCGGCGAGCGGCAAGGCGGCGATCAGGCGGCGCATGCGCGTCTCCCGTGCAGCGTGTCGGCGAGGGGAACGCGCATCGGCGCCCGCCGTTGCCGCTCAGCCGCGCCGAGGGCCACGCGCGCGTTCTCGACCTCGGCGAGCACGCAGATGGGCGCGCAGCCGGCGAACCAGGTGAGCCGCAGCGGGTTCGCCGGCACCTCGAAGCTCGCCGGGAGCGGCATTCGGGCCCACCGGCGTCGCCCCCTCGAGCCACCCCGGCGCGGCCCCGCCGCCGATCAACAAAGCGCCGCTGCAGGCCTGCAGGCCCAACCGGTCGCGCCGGACGGTGAAGGCGAGCACCGGCGGGGCCAGCCAGACGACGGCGGCCACCGTCGCGAAGGCGAGCGAGACGACGAGGAGGGCCGCCGCGCCGGTGGCCATGGCGCGCCGCCGCCCCGCGACCGTTGGCTCGGCCTCGCGCTCGAGGACGCGCAGCAGGCGGTCGCGGACGGTGAGCAGGCGGTCACGCCGAGGTGGGATGGGCCGGCGCGGACCGTTTCGTTGCGGCGCGGTTCCTGCTAACACCTTCGAGCGGGATGGGAAGCGGGAGGCCGATGAACCATGCCGGTCTGGGCGAGCCGCGTCCGCGCGGAGGATCCGGTTTTCCAGGCCAACCGCGAGGCCATGGCGGGCCTCGTGGCCGATCTGCGCGCCAAGCTCGACGCCGCCGCCGGGGGCGGCCTAGCGCACGCCCGCGAGCACCATCTCGCCCACGGCAGGCTACTGCCCCGCGAGCGCGTCGACCGCCTCTTGGACCCCGGCGCACCCTTCCTCGAGATCGCGCCTTTGGCCGCGCACGGGCTCTACGGCGACGAGGTGCCGGCTGCCGGCCTCATCGCCGGCATCGGCCCGATCCATGGCCGCCTTTGCGTCGTCGTCGCCAACGATGCGACGGTGAAGGGCGGCACCTACTACCCGCTGACCGTGAAGAAGCACCTGCGCGCCCAAGAGATCGCACAGGCGAACGGCCTGCCCTGCGTCTACCTCGTCGACAGCGGCGGCGCCACTTCGCCCAACCCGGACGAGGCCTTCCCCGAGAGCGAGGATTTCGCCCGGATCTTCTTCAACCAGGCGCGGATGTCCGCCGCCGGCATCGCGCAGATCGCGGTGGTGATGGGCTCGTGTACCGGCGGCGGGGCCTACGTCCCGGCGATCGCCGACGAGACGATCATCGTGCGCGCGCAGGGCACGATCTTTCTCGGCGGCCCAACCTTGGTGAAGGCCGCGACCGGCGAGGAGGTGACGGCCGAGGAACTCGGCGGCGGCGACGTCCACACCCGGCTCTCCGGCGTCGCCGACCATCTCGCCGCGAACGACCTCCATGCCCTCGAGATCGCCCGCGACGTGGTCGCTCAGCTGGGCCCGCGCCGCCGTCCCGAGATCCAGCGGGTGGCGCCGCAGCCCCCCGCCTACGCCACCGACGACCTCCACGGCATCGTGCCGGTGGACAACCGCACCGGCTACGACGTGCGCGAGATCATCGCCCGGCTCGTCGACGGCTCGCGCTTCGACGAGTTCAAGCACCGCTACGGCACGACGCTGGTGACCGCCTTCGCCCACCTCGAGGGCATGCCGGTGGGCATCGTCGCCAACAACGGCGTGCTCTTCGCCGAAAGCGCGGTGAAGGGCGCGCATTTCGTCGAGCTGTGCTGTCAGCGCGGCATCCCGCTCGTCTTTTTGCAGAACATCACCGGCGTCATGGTCGGCCGGGCCTACGAGAACGCCGGCATCGCCAAGGACGGCGCCAAGCTGGTGGCGGCGGTCGCCTGTGCGGAGGTGCCCAAGCTCACCGTCGTCATCGGCGGCAGCTTCGGCGCCGGCAACTCCGGCATGTGCGGGCGCGCCTACGACCCGCGCTTTTTGTGGCGGTGGCCGAACGCGCGGATCTCGGTGATGGGCGGCGAGCAGGCGGCGAGCGTGCCGGCGCGGCCTCGCCGCGACCAGCTCGAGGCCCGGGGCGAGGCCTGGAGCGGCGCCGACGAGGCGGCCTGCAAGGCGACCGCTCGCGCCCAGTACGAGCGCCAGGCCCATCCCTACCACGCCACCGCGCGACTGTGGGACGACGGCGTGATCGACCCGGCCGACACCCGCCGCGTGCTGGCACTGGGCCTCGCCGCCGCCCTCGAACGGCCGATCCCGCCGACACGCTTCGGCGTCTTTCGGATGTGAGGAGAGCGATGCGCGCACCAGACGTCACGGTGAGCGACGACGCCCGCGGGGTGCGCACGCTCGCCCTCGCCCGCCCCGAGCGCCACAACGCCTTCGACGACGTGCTCGTCGCCGAGCTCACCGCCCGGCTCGAGCAGGCGGCGAGCGACGAGGCCGTGCGCGTCGTCGTGCTGACGGGCGAAGGCTCCAGCTTCTCCGCCGGCGCCGACATCGCCTGGATGAAGCGCGCCGCCGACGACGACGAGGCGGCGAACCTCGAGGACGCGCGCAGGCTCGCCCGGTTGATGACCACCCTCGACCGCCTCGCCAAGCCGACGATCGCGCGGGTCAACGGGGCGGCCATCGGCGGCGGCGTCGGGCTGGTCGCCGCCTGCGACATCGCGGTGGCCGCCGACGCGGCCGTGTTCGCCCTGAGCGAGGTCCGCCTCGGGCTGATCCCGGCGGTGATCGCGCCCTTCCTCGTCCGCGCGATCGGCGCCCGCCAGGCGCGGCGGCTGGTCCTTACCGCCGAGCGAATCGACGCCACCGCCGCGCGGGCGATCGGCCTCGTCCACGAGGTCGTGCCAGACGATCGGCTCGACGAGCGCGTCGAGGGCCTCGTCGGCCATCTGCTCGCGGGCGGTCCCGACGCCCTCGCCCGTGCCAAGCGCCTCGTCGACGTCGTCGCCTACCGCCAGCCCGACGACGAATCGGCGGAGGCGACCGCACAGCTCCTCGCGCGGGTGCGCGGCGGTGACGAGGCCAAGGAGGGCCTCGCCGCCTTCCTCGCCGAGCGCCGGCCGGGTTGGAGGTGAGCGGATGTTCCAGCGCGTCCTGATCGCCAACCGCGGCGAGATCGCGTGCCGGATCATCCGCACCTGCCGCCGGCTCGGCATCGAGAGCATCGCCGTCTATTCCGACGCCGACGCCACCGCGCCGCATGTCCGCCTCGCCGACCGCGCGGTCCATCTGGGTCCGACGCCGGCCGCCGACAGCTACCGGCACCCGAGCCGTCTGCTGGACGCCGCCGCGCGCACCGAGGCCGAGGCGATCCATCCGGGTTGCGGCTTTCTCGCCGAGAACGCCGAGTTCGCCGAGGCCTGCGCCGCCGCCGGGGTGGTCTTCGTCGGCCCCGATCCCGCTACCATCCGCGCCATGGGCGCCAAGGACGAGGCCAAGCGGCGCATGGAGGAGGCGGGCGTGCCGGTCGTGCCCGGCTACGCCGGCGAGGACCTCTCCGACGCCCGCCTCGCCGCCGAGGCGGAGCACATCGGCTATCCGCTCATGGTCAAGGCCGCCGCCGGCGGCGGCGGCAAGGGCATGCGCATCGTGCGGGCGGCGGGCGACCTCGCGGACGCGGTCGCGGCGGCGCGCTTCGAGGCCGGCCGCGCCTTCGGCTCGACCCGGGTCATCTTAGAGCGCTACCTCGAGAGACCGCGCCACATCGAAGCGCAGATCCTGGCCGACCGCTTCGGCCGCACGCTCTTCGTCTTCGAGCGCGAGTGCACGCTGCAGCGCCGCCACCAGAAGGTCGTCGAGGAGGCACCGTCGCCGACGCTCGACCCCGCCGCCCGCGCCGAGCTCGGCGCCTGCGCCATCCGCGCCGCCGAGGCCGTGCGCTATATCGGCGCCTGCACCGTCGAGTTCCTCTTCGACGGCGGACGGATGTACTTCATCGAGATGAACACGCGCCTGCAGGTCGAGCATCCCGTCACCGAGATGGTGACCGGCCTCGACCTCGTCGCTTGGCAGTTGGCGATCGCCGCCGGCGCGCCGTTGGACATCACCCAGGCCGGGCTGCGGCTCGCCGGCCACGCGGTCGAAGCCCGGCTCTGTGCGGAGGATCCAGAGGCGGGCTTTCTACCCGCCGGCGGCACGCTCCACGCCGTGCGCTGGCCCCCCGAGGCCGGCCATCTCCGCCTCGAGACCGGCGTCGGCGAGGGCGACACGGTCGGGCTCGACGACGATCCGATGATCGCCAGGCTCGGCGCCCACGGCCCCGACCGCCGGACCGCGCTGGTCCGGCTCGACCGCGCCCTCGCCGCCACGCGCATCGCCGGCGTCAAGACCAACCGCGACCATCTCCGCCGGCTCCTGCGCCATCCGCGGGTCCAGGCCAACGCCCTCGACACGGCTTGGCTCGAGCACGCCGAGCTCGGCGACGCGGGCGAGCTCGACCGCGACGCGATCCGCCTCGCCACCGCCGACCGCCTCGAGGAGCGCGCGGCCCGCGCCCGGGCGCTGGCCGCGCGCGCGGGCGATCCGGGCTCGCCCTGGGCCGCGGTGGACGGCTTTCGGCTGGGCACGAACGCCGCTCAGCGGGTGCGGTTGAGGCTCGCGGGCGAGCTCATCGAGGTCTCGGCGCGGGCGGGCGAGGACGGCTGGCGCCTCGAATGGGGCGGGCGCGCCGAGGTGCTGTGCCTCGTCGCGGTCGACGGCCCGCACTACACGGTCGAGGTCGACGGCCGCCATCTCGAGGGGCTGGTCGTGCGCGACGGCGAGCGCCGCTGGCTCGCCCTCGCCGAAGGCGACCGGGTGGTCACCCGCGTCGCCGCCGTCGCCTCCGGCGCCGACGAGAGCGCCGCCGACGGCACCCTCAGGGCACCGATGCCGGGCCGCGTCACCGAGGTCGCCGTCGCCGAGGGCGATCCGGTCGTGCGCGGCACGCTGCTCTTGAAGCTGGAAGCGATGAAGATGGAGCACCGCGTGCTCGCCGAGATCGACGGCACCGTCGCCCGCATCGCCGTGGCCCCGGGCGCGCAGGTGGCCGAAGGGGAAGAGCTCGTGGTCATCCAAGCGCCGGCGGCGGGCGCGGCGTGAAGGCGCCGGGCGCGGTCACCGTCGTCCAGGTCGGCCCGCGCGACGGGCGCGCCCGGCTCCGGCCGAAGGGGCGCTGGGCGAGCGATCGGCGCGGTGGTGATGCCCGCGCGAGTGCACGCCCAAGGCTCGGCCCATGGAACGGTTGATGGGGCGCGGCCTGTTCTGCAGCCGCTGGCTGCTGGTGCCGATTTGTCCGGGCCTCGCGCGCTCGCTCCCGGTGTTCGCCGGGTCGGCAAGCTCGATGCCGGCACCCTTAAGCTCGAGGCGACCTTCTCGATCGTCGCGATCTCGTCGGTCCACCCGTCGAGGGCCTGCATGAACGCGGCCGACACCCCCGAGCACAAGCGGCTCTGGCTCGGCGGCAGGAGCTGAGCCGTGTCGCGCGGCCCCTCGGCGGTGAACTCCCGCCCCCGCCCGCGCCGCGACGTGTCATAGCAACGTCATGGAGACCACCGGCGGCATGGAGGGTCGCCGGGCGGACGAGGAGGGGTATGCGATCCTCCGCGATACCGCCGCGGTCGCCGCGATCACGCGCATGGCCTTCGGTGCCACCGCCGACACGGTTCTGTTGCGCATCGAGGTGGGGCCGATGCCGGCGGCGGAGGGCGGCAACGCCTCGCCTATATCTGCCACGAGGCGGCACCGCGGCCCGATTTCGAGGCGATGCGGGCTGCAGCGGGCGCAAGCCGCAGCCCACAACGCGGCCACGGCCGCTCGCCGCTGGATGCCGCCCGTCCGCTACGCCATCTAGTCATAGCGGAGGTCGGTCGCCTTGCCACGGAAGACGACGTAGGCGATCGCGGTGTAGGCGAGGATGACGGGCATGATGACGAGCGTCCCCACGAGGATGATCGCGAGGCTTTCGGGCGCGCTCGCGGCTTCGAAAAGCGTGATCCGATCCGGCACGACATAGGGGTAGAACGAGTAGGCGAGCCCGGTGAAGGCGAGCGCGAACAGCACGACGCCGCCGGCGAAGGGCGCCCAGTTCAAGGCGTCGTCGGTCGTCGGCAGCCGCCGCAGGATCAAGGCCGTCGCCGCGAAGACGGCCGCCGCCGTGAGCGGCAGCGGGGCGAGCAGGATGAACTCCGGCAGCGCGAACCACTTGGCGAAGATGCGCGGGCTGGCGAGCGGCGACGCCAGCGAGATCGCCACGAAGCCCAAGGCGACGAACCAGAGACTGCGGCGCGCCCAACGCACGGCCTTCAGCTGCAGCTCGTCCTCCGTCTTGTGGATCAGCCAGGCGCTGCCGATGAAGGCGTAGCCGCAGGCGACGCAGATGGCGGTCAAAGCGGCGAAGGCTTCGGCGACCACGCCCGGCTCCAGGCCCATGACGTAGCGGCCGAGCATGTAGCCCTGCGCCAGCGCCGTCATCAGCGAGCCGGTGAAGAACGCCGCGTTCCACGCGCCCTTGCGCTCGGCCGACACCTTCTGGCGGAACTCGAAGGCGACGCCGCGCAGGATGAGGCCCAAGAGCATCACCGCGACCGGGACGTAGAGCGTCGACAAAATGACGCCATGGGCCACCGGGAACGCCACCAGCAACAGCCCCACCGCCAGCACCAGCCAAGTCTCGTTGGCGTCCCAAAAGGGGCCGATGCTGGCGATCATGCGGTCCTTCTCCGCGGGCGACGCCCCCGCGAGCAGGAGGCCGACGCCGAGGTCGTAGCCGTCGAGGACGACGTAGACGAGGATGGCAAAGCCCATCAGCCCGGCGAAGGTGAGCGGCAGCCAGACGTTGGGGTCGCCGAACAGGGTCAGCATCGCGCTCACTCCGCCGGGATCGCGGCCGCGCCCGCGGGCGCCGCGGGTGCCAGGCCCTCGCCCTTGGCCGCCTTGCGGGCGAGGTAGACGAGCGTCGCCACATAGGCCGCGATGAGGACCGCGTAGGTGGCGAGGTACATGGTGAGCGAGCCGGCGATGATCGGGGCCGCCACGTCGCTCGCGGCATCGGCGGTGGAGAGCACGCCGGTCACCAGCCAGGGCTGGCGCCCGATCTCGGTCACGTACCAGCCGGCGAGCGTCGCCACCCAGCCCGAGAACGTCATCGCCACCAGCGCCCGCGCCGGCCAGACGCCGATCTCGCCGCGCCGCCACCAGCGCCAGGCCGTCCACCACGACACGGCCAACATCAAGAGGCCGACGCCCACCATCACCCGAAAGGCGAAAAAGACCGGCGTCACCGGCGGGTGTTGAACGGTGCCGTCGGCGGCGACGAAGTCGTTCAGCCCCGGCACCACGCCCGCGGGATCGTGCTTGAGGATGAGGCTCGCGCCGGCGGGCACGCCGAGCTCGAATTGGTTGGTGCGGGCCTCTTCGTCCGGGATGGCGAAGAGCACCAGCGGGGCGTGGCTGCGCGTCTCCCAGTTGCCCTCCATCGCCGCCACCTTCGGCGGCTGATGCTCGAGGGTGTTGAGGCCGTGGAGGTCGCCGGCGACGATCTGCAGGGGGATCAAGACCGCCGCCATCGCGACGCCGGTCTTGAGCGCCACCCGCACATCGCCGCCGCGGTCACCAGCGAGCCAGCGCAAAGCGGAGAGCCCGGCGATCAGAAAAGCCACCGTCAGCCCCGAGGCCAAGAGCATGTGCACCAGGCGGTAGGGCATCGACGGGTTGAAGACGATCGCCCACCAGTCGGTGGCATGGGCGACGCCGTCTTGGAGCTCGAAGCCCACGGGCGTGTGCATCCAACTGTTCAGCACGAGGATCCAAAAGGCCGAGGCCGTGGTGCCGACCGCGACCAGGACCGTCGCACCGGTGTGCGCCCAGCCCGGCACGCGGCGGATGCCGAAGAGCATGATCCCGAGGAAAACCGCTTCAAGAAAGAAGGCGGTCAAGATCTCGTAAGCCAAAAGCGGCCCGGCGATGTTGCCGACGCGCTCCATGAAGTTGGGCCAGTTCGTGCCGAACTGAAAACTCATGGTGATGCCGGAGACGACGCCCAAGGCGAAGGACAGCGCGAAGACCTTGACCCAAAAGCGATAGGCGTCGAGCCAACGATCGTCGCCCGCGGGGGTGCGGGCATGGGCCAGCTTGAAGCCCACCAGCACCCAGGCCAGAGCGATCGTGATCGTCGGAAACAGGATGTGGAACGAGATGTTGGCCGCGAACTGCACGCGCGCGAGCGTCAGAGCGTCGAGCTCCAAAGCCGGTCTCCCAAATGGTTCATGGAGCGGTATCGGCGGGACGACCGCCGGGGTTGACGAGGCGGTCCTTCCATTCGAGGATCTTTTGCACCCGCGCACCGAGGGCGAGGAGTTGGACGAGCCGTTCCGTCTCGAGCCGGCGAACGTCGTCGTACCAGCCGACCAGGAGTTCGATCAGCTCGTGCATCTCGCGCATTCGCGCCTGAGCGTGGCGCTCCTCCTCGCTGGCGGGCTCGTGCATCAAGGTCTCGCGCAAGAGCGTCAGCGTCGGGTCGATCTCGCGCTTTTTGCGCTCCTCCACCAACGTCCGCACGATCTGCCAGATGTCGCTGGGCGTGGTGTAGAAGTCGCGCCGGTCGTCGGGCCGGTGCCGCAACTGCACGAGGTTCCACGCCGTCAGCTCCTTCAGTCCCATCGAGACGTTCGAGCGCGAAAAGCCCAGGCGTGCGACGATATCGTCGGCGCACAGCGGCTCGCTGGCGAGGAACAACAGGGCATAGATCTGGCCGACCGTGCGGTTGATGCCCCAGCGGCTACCCATCTCGCCGAAATGCAGGACGAAGGTTTGTACCAGCGGGGGCACGTTCATGGCCTTACTCGAGGTTCAGAATTTTCTGAAAAGCGAATAAGAGAAAAAGCGGACCGGATCAGTCCGACTCGATGTCGCAGCGCGCGGTCGCGGCGATGACCGGCTCGGTGCCGCTCGCCGCCTTCGACCTCGACGGTACCGTGCTCAGGGGGCAGAGCGGCGCGCTCTGGGCCTGGCATCTTGCCGGGCGCCGGCTGGTGCCGGTGCGCGCGGCGCTGCGGGTGGCGGCGCTCTTGGTGCGCTACCGCCGCGGCGCGCGGCTCGACTACGACGGCCTCGCCGCCGAGCTCTTGGCGAGCTTCGCCGGCCGGCCGATCGCGGCGTTCCAGGGGCTGCTCGACCCCTTCGTCGAGGACCGTCTCGTGCCGACCGTGCGGCGCGAGGCGCGGGCGACGATGGCGCAGCTGCGCGCCGAGGGCTGCCACGTGGTGCTGGCGTCGGCCGCTCTCGCCCCGTTGGTCGCGCGCGTGGCCGCGCGCCTGCCCGTCGACGGCTGGATCGCCACCGAGCTCGCCCCGCCGATCGACGGCACCTTTGCCGGCCGGCTGGCCGGGCCGGTCCGCCACGGCGCGGCGAAGGTCGAGGCGGTGGCGCGCTACGCCGACGCCCGCTTCGCCCGCTGGCACCTCGAATGCGCCTTCAGCGACCACGAGAGCGACCTCGCGCTCTTGGAAGCGGCGCGACGGCCGACCGCCGTCAACCCGTCACCGGGCCTCAAGCGCGTGGCGCGCGCGCGGCGTTGGCCCGCCGCGATTTGGCGATGAGCGCGGGCGACGACGGCTCCACCGCCGCCACCGGTGGCGCCGCGCGAACCAAGGCTCGCCGCCGGCCGCCGCCTTCGCCCGCTCGCATGCCGCGGCGGGCGCCGCGCACGGCGACCGTCGCCGTCATCCTCGCGATGGCGATCGCCGGCGCTTGCACCGAGACGGCCGCGACGGAGGAGGTCGGCACGCTCAGCTTCACGCTCGACAACGACCTCTTCGCCGGCAGCGACCGCTACTACACCAACGGCGTGCGGCTCGCCTGGCGCTCGCCTGCCGCCTCGCCGCCCGGCTGGCTCGCCGCGCTCGAGCCGCTCGGTCGCGCGTTCATGCCACCCGACGCGGCCCGGCGCTGGGGGCTCGCCCTCGGCCAGAGCCTGTTCACGCCGGAGGATATCGCCCGCGAGAACCCCGATCCCGACGACCGGCCCTACGCGGCATGGCTCTACGGCGCCGTCAATCTCTCCTCGGCGCAGGCCACGAGCTTGAGCCGGCTGGAGCTGCAACTCGGGGTCGTCGGTCCCGCCGCGCTCGGCGAGGAGGCGCAAAACACCGTGCACCGGATCAACCGCGGCCAGGAGGCGGAAGGTTGGGATTTCCAGCTCGCCAACGAGCCGGGGGGCAACGCGATCGCGAGCCGGATCTGGCGCTACAACCACCCGCTCGCAGGTGAGGACGGCTTCGCCGTGGGCGCGCTGCCGAGCCTCACCGCCAGCCTCGGCAACGTCCAGACCCACGCCGCGGCGGGACTCTTGCTGCGCGCCGGCTGGGGGCTGAACGCCGATTTCGGACCGCCGCGCATCCGCCCCTCGGTCACCGGCTCCGCCTTCGTCGACGCGGAGGAACGTTCGGGCGGCTACGTCTTCGCCGGCGTCGAAGGTCGCGCCGTCGCCCGCGACCTCTTCCTCGACGGCAATACCTTTCAAGACAGCCGCAGCGTCGACAAAAAACCGCTGGTGACGGAGGCCAGCGTCGGCGCCGCCTGGCTCTTTCCCGGCGGCCGCCTCTCCTACACCCACGTCTTCCGCACCGAAGAGTTCCGCCGTCAGGAGAGCACGAGCAGCTTCGGCTCGCTCAGCCTGTCGCTCAACTTCTGAGCGCCGGCGCGACCCGACGAGACGCCGGGACGATCTTCGGGTGCCGCAGGAGTGATGTCGGCGACCGGCGCGTGCGCAAGATCATCCACATCGACATGGACGCCTTCTTCGCCGCGGTCGAGCAACGCGACGATCCGGCGTTGCGCGGCCGCCCGATCGCCGTCGGCTCGGGCTCGGGCCGCGGCGTCGTGATGACGGCGAGCTACGAGGCCCGGCCCTTCGGCGTGCGCTCGGCGATGCCGTCGGCGACGGCGAAGCGGCTCTGCCCCGATCTGCTGTTCGTGCCGGCGCGCATGGACGTCTACCGCGCGGTCAGCCGTGAGATCCGCGGCATCTTCGCGGCCCATGCCGATGCGGTGGAGGCGCTCTCGCTCGACGAGGCCTATCTGGACGTCACCCGCGCCGCCGCCGGGGCCTCGGCCACCGCCATCGCGCGGCGCCTCAAGGCCGACATCCACGCCGCCACCGGTCTCACCGGCTCCGCCGGCGTCTCGATCAACAAGTTCCTGGCGAAGCTCGCCTCGGACATGGACAAGCCCGACGGGCTCACCGTCATCCGCCCGGAAGAGGCCGACCCCTTCATCCGCGCCCTGCCGATCGAGCGCTTTCACGGCGTCGGGCCCGTCACCGCCCGCAAGCTCAAGGCGATGGGCCTCGCCACCGGCGCGGACCTGCGCGCCGCCGGCTTCGACGCGCTGGTACGCCGCTTCGGCCGCCACGGCGCGCAGCTCTGGGCGATCGCGCACGGCCGCGACGAGCGCCGCGTGAACCCGACGCGCGCGCGCAAGTCGGTGGGCTGCGAGCGCACCTTCAACAGCGATCTGCGCGGCCGCGCGGCGCTCGCCGACGCCCTCGGCCCGATCGCCGACAAGCTCGCCCAGCGGATCCGCGACACCGGCGTGCGTCCGCTCACCGTCACCCTCAAGGTCAAGGACGACCGCTTCCGCCTGCAGACCCGCGCCCGCCGCTCGTCGGCGCCGGTCACCGCCGCGGCCGATCTGCTCGCGGTCGGCACGACGCTGCTCGACGAGGCCGATCTCGGCCGGCCGGTGCGGCTGTTGGGGCTCACCGGCTCGCAGTTCGAGGCCGAGAGCCCGCAAGCCGACCTCTTCGCCGCCCCCTCTCGCGGTGACGAGTAGCGGCGCCGGCGGCCCCGCCAGTCCCGCGCCGGCGCCGCCTCAGCGCTTGGCGGCGGCGAGGCGTCCGCGCGCCCGCGGCGGCGCCGGACGCCGCTGCGGGCGGCGGTAAAAGAGCGGTCCCGAGGCGCTGCCGGCAACCACGCGACAGCGCGGCGCCGAGGCGAAACCGAAGGCGCGCGCGAGCGATGCGAGAACGGCCATGCGTGATCTCCCCAGCGAATGCAGAGATCGTAGCATGAACAAAAGCGAACGAAAGAGGAATCATTCAGGTCTCAAGGAACCGCTCCGGCGTGATCGTGCGCGGGTCGAGCCGGCAATGGAGGAGCGCCGGCTTGCCGCTGGCCTCGGCGCGCCGGAAGGCGGGGGCGAACGCGTCGGTGCGCGTCACCGTCTCGCCGTAGCCGCCGTAGGCGCGGGCGAGCGCGGCGAAGTCGGGATTGGCGAGGCGCGTGCCGGAGGGGCGGCCGGGATAGGCCTGCTCTTGGTGCATGCGGATGGTGCCGTACTGGCCGTTGTCGATCACGACGACGATGATCGCGGCGCCGTGTTGGCAGGCGGTGGCGAACTCCTGGCCGTTCATCAAAAAGCAGCCGTCGCCGGCGAAGGCGACGACGGTCCGCTCGGGATGGGCGAGCTTGGCGGCGACCGCCGCGGGGGTGCCATAGCCCATCGAGCCGGAGGTTGGCGCCAGCTGGGTCATGAAGCGGCGGTAGCGCCGAAAGCGGTGCACCCAGATGGCGTAGTTGCCGGCACCGTTGGCGACGATCGCTTCCGGCGGCAGGTGCGCGTCGAGCCACCGCATCGCCTCGCCGAGTTGGAACGCGCCGGGGTTCGCCGGGCTCGCCCTGCCGTGCGCCAAAAAGGCCGCGTGCAGGCGCTCGGTCGCACCGGCCCAGGGCGGCGCGTCGGTGCCCGCCAGCGCCGCGAGCGCGGCGGCGGCGGCGTTGACGCCCGTCGGCACGGCGACGTCGGCGCGGTAGACCCGGCCGAGCTCTTCGGGATCGGCGTGGAGGTGGACGAGCGCGCGGCCGTCGCCGCCTTGGAGGGGAAAGCGGCGATAGCCGTCGCTGGACGCCTCACTGAGCCGACTGCCGAGCACCACCAGGAGATCGCACGCGCGGACGTAGTCGCCGAGCTCGGGGGGCACCGTCAGGCCGACATGGCCGGCGTAGCCGGGATGGGTGTTGTCGAACAGGCTCTGGCGGCGAAAGCCGACGCCGACCGGTAGCCGCCAGGCCTCGGCGAAGCGCCGGAGCGCGGCGTAGCCCTCGGGCCGCCAGCCGCCACCGCCGACGAGCAAAAAGGGCCGCGTGGCGCGGGCGAGCCGCTCGCCGATCTCGGCGATAGCGGCGGGATCGGGTGCCGCCTCGCGCACGCGCACGGGCGCGGCGTCGGCGACCTCGGCAACGGCGGCGAGCACGTCCTCGGGCACGGCGAGCACGACCGGCCCGGGCCGGCCGGACAGCGCCGTCGCGAAGGCGCGATGCACCAGCTCCGGGATGCGCTCGACCCGGTCGATCTCGCAGGCCCATTTGGCGAGCGGGCCGAAAAAGGCCTCGTAGTCGACCTCCTGGAACGCCTCGCGGCCGCGCAGCCCGCGCTCGACCTGCCCGACGATCACGACGAGCGGGACCGAATCCTGCCGCGCGATGTGGACGGCGGGGCTGGCGTTGGTGGCGCCGGGGCCGCGGGTGACGAAGGCGACGCCGGGCCGGCCCGTCAGCCGCGCCCAGGCGTCGGCCATCATCGCCGCGCCGCCCTCCTGCCGGCATACCGTGAAGGTCGTCGCGGGGTGGTCGTGCAGGGCGTCGAGGACGGCAAGATAGCTCTCGCCCGGCACGCCGAAGACCCGCTCGACGCCGTTCAGGGCGATCTGGTCCACCAGGACGCGCCCACCCGGGCGTGCCGCCATCGCTCACCCCTGCCGATGGTGCGGAGCAACGCACGCGGTGCCGCGGCGGCGGTCGAGCCCGCCGCGGCGCCGCCCCGTCAAGACGCCTGACCGCGGTCCTCGAGCATGGCGATGAGGCCCTCGATTCCGCGCTGGTCGACGACCGAGGCGAACTCGCTACGCTGGGAAATCGCCATGCTGACACCTTCGATCTCGACGTCGATGATCTTCGGCCCCGATTCGCGCTCGCGCACCCGCCAGCTCACCTGCACCGGCTCGCCCTCGTCGGTTCCGGTGATCCGGCTCGACACCTTGACATCGCGCGAACCGGCCGCCTCGGCGCCGGTGATCTCGAGTTCCTCGCCGCCGTAGTCGTCGATGCGGCGTGAATAGGTCCCGAGCACGTACTCTTCGAACGCGTCATCGTAGGCCGCGCGCTGCTGCTCGGAGAGGGAGCGGTATTTCGGGCCGAGGACGAGCCGGCCGATATAGTCGAGGTCGAAGCCGGTGCGCAGGATCTCCTTCAGCTCGGCGCGACGGTCGGCGAGCGACCGATCGCTGGCGAGGACGGTGGTCGCGCGGTCGGCGATCGACGCGACGAAGGTGCGGGCCTCGCTCGGCTCCAGCCCGAACGCCGGTGCGGCGGCGAGCGTCAACAGCAAGGCGAGCCCGGTGGCGCGGAGGCGGCGAGCGAACGCGATCATCCATATCCCTCTAAGCTGCCGGCGCGGTCGTGGTGCCGGCGCCTTCCCTGCGCCCTGATCAAGCCCGACCGCCGGCCACTTGACAAGGCGTTGCGGCCGCACGGCAGCCGTGCCATCGATCCGGCGTGCCGCCAACCCGCAGGTATCTCGGAGGTTCCCGCTGCCGCCACGCCCGATCGCCCTCGCCCTGCTGCTCGTGCTGGCCGGCGGCGTCGCCGCGGCCGCCCCGCCCCGCCTCTCGCCCGCGGAGGTCGCCACGCTCTCGGGCGCGGCGGGTCCGGCCTGCACCTGGCGGTTCGTCGAGACGACGCCGGCGGCGGAGAACGCCTGGATCGAGCGCTGGCGGGCGAGCGACTGTGCCGCCGCGGGCACCTGGAACCTGCAGCTCGAGCCGGGCCCGAACGGCCGCTTGGCGGTGACCGTGCTCCTCCCCGGCGAGACCCGCCAGCCACCGGCGGTGCAGGCGGCCGCCACCCTCGCCGTCCTCGGCCGTGCCGCCGGGGATCGCTGCCGCGAGCGCCGGGTCGTCGACACCGCCGTGCTCACCACGGGCGAAGGGCGCAGCGTCGAACGCTGGACCGTGACCGCCTGCGGCGACCGGCGGCATTATCGCCTCACCTTCACGGCGGACCAGCCGGGACCGCCCAGCATCGACCTCGAACCGGCGGCGCCACCGACGGCGCTGTCACGATAGCGTCACGCCGACGCGCTAGGCGGCGACCGTGTCGTCGTTTCCGTGTGCGCGTGGCGGCGATACGTCCACCCGACTTCGCCGGGCGCCC
>JBKHCM010000039.1:0-24302 GCA_046541805.1 Alphaproteobacteria bacterium | reverse complement strand
CGGTCCGCGAGGGCGGCCGCACCGTCGGCGCCGGCGTCGTCGCCGAAATCCTCGAGTGACGAAAGCGGCGGGCGAAGCATGGACACGCAAAACATCCGCATCCGGCTCAAGGCGTTCGATCATCGGGTGCTCGATCAGTCGGTGCGGGAAATCGTGAGTACGGCGAAGCGCACGGGGGCCCGCGTCCGCGGACCGATCCCGTTGCCGACGCGCCTCGAGCGCTTCACGGTGCTGCGCTCGCCGCACATCGACAAGAAGAGCCGCGAGCAGTTCGAGATCCGCACGCACAAGCGGCTCTTGGACATCGTCGACCCGACGCCGCAGACGGTGGACGCGCTGATGAAGCTCGACCTGGCCTCCGGCGTCGACGTCGAGATCAAGGTCTGAGCGGGGAGAGGAGCTGGTCATGCGGACGGGACTCTTGGCCCGCAAGGTCGGGATGACACGGATCTTCGGCGCGGACGGCAGCCATGTGCCGGTGACGGTGCTGCAGGTCGACGACAACGAGGTCGTCGCGGTCCGTTCGGGGGAGACCGACGGGTACACGGCGGTGCAGGTTGGTGCCGGCAAGGCCAAGCCGAAGAACGTCACCAAGCCGATGCGCGGGCATTTCGCCAAGGCGAAGGTGGAGCCGAAGCGGATCTTGCGCGAGTTCCGCGTCGCCGACGACGCGGTGGTGACGCCGGGAACGAAGTTGTCGGCGGCGCATTTCGTGGCGGGTCAACGCATCGACGTGGCGGGCACGAGCCTCGGCAAGGGCTTCGCCGGCGCGATGAAGCGGCACAATTTCGGCGGCACGCGGGCGACCCACGGCGTGTCGATCTCGCATCGCGCCCACGGCTCCACCGGGCAGTGCCAGGATCCGGGCAAGGTCTTCAAGGGCAAGAAGATGGCGGGCCACCTGGGGGCGCGCCGGGTGACCACGCACAATCTCGAGGTCGCCGGTGTCGACGCCGAGCGCGGCCTGCTGCTCGTCAAGGGGGCGGTGCCGGGCGCCAAGGGCGGCATCGTCCAGGTCCGCGACGCGGTGAAGAAGGCGCGGCCTGCCGAGGCGCCCTATCCGGCGGGCGTGGTCGGTGCGGCCGAGGCCCCGGCGGTGGAAAGCGAGGCCTGAGCGATGGAACTTCCGGTCATCAGCCTGCGCTCGGAGGCGACGTCGACGATCGAGGTCGACGACGCGTTCTTCGATGTCGAACCGCGGGCCGACATCCTGCAGCGGATGGTGGTCTACCAGCTGGCGAAGCGCCGGGCGGGCACGCACAAGGTGAAGAACCGCGGCGAGGTCGCCCGGACGACGGCGAAGATGTACAAGCAGAAGGGCACGGGGCGCGCCCGTCACGGGGCGTCGCGGGTGCCGCAGTTCCGCGGCGGCGGCCGCGCCTTCGGCCCGCACCCGCGCGATCACGCCGTCGATCTGCCGAAACGGGTCCGCCGGCTGGCGTTGCGCCATGCGCTGGCCGCGAAGGCGCGCGCCGGGCAGCTCTACGTCCTGGACGACGCGACCCTGGACGCGCCGAAGACGAAGCCGCTGGCGGCCCGCCTCAGGGCGTTGCCGTTCGATTCGGCCTTCGTCGTCGCCGGGCACGCCGTCGACGGCAATCTCAAGCTGGCCTCGCGCAACATTCCCAAGGTCGAGGTGGTCCCGAGTGCCGGGGCCAACGTCTACGACATCCTGCGTCGCGACGCGTTGGTCATCGCCAAGGAGAGCCTCGAACAGCTGCAGGAGCGTCTGGCATGACCGCCGAGCAGCACTACGACGTCATCCGCAAGCCGGTGATCACCGAGAAGTCGACGCTGCTCGGCGAGCACAACGCCGTGACCTTCAAGGTGCGCACCGACGCGACCAAGCCGCAGATCAAGGCGGCGGTCGAGGCGCTCTTCGGGGTCAAGGTGAAGGCGGTCAACACGCTGGTGGCGAAGGGCAAGACCAAGCGGTTTCGCGGCACGCCCTACAAGCGCACGGACGAGAAGAAGGCGATCGTGACGCTCGAGGACGGGCACGCGATCGACGTGACCACGGGTATCTGACGATGGCGCTCAAGACCTCGCATCCGACCTCGCCGGGGCGCCGCACGCTCGTCACCGTCGAGCGCAAGGGGCTGCACAAGGGCGGGCCGGTCAAGAAGCTGACCGAGGGCCTGTCGAAATCCGGCGGCCGCAACAACCACGGCCGGACGACGGCGTGGCACCGTGGCGGCGGCCATAAGCGGACCTACCGCCTCGTCGACTTCAAGCGGCGCAAGCACGACGTCGTCGGCACCGTCGAGCGGCTCGAATACGATCCGAACCGCACGGCCTTCATCGCGCTGGTGACCTACGCCGACGGCGAGCAGGCCTACATCCTGGCCCCGGCGCGGCTCGGCGTCGGCGATCAGGTCGTCGCCGGCCGGCGGGTCGACGTGAAGCCGGGCAACGCGGCACCGGTCGGCAACATCCCGGTGGGAACGATCGTCCACAACCTCGAGCTCAAGCCGGAGAAGGGCGGGCAGATCGCGCGCTCCGCGGGCGCCTACGCCCAGCTCGTCGGGCGCGACGGCGTCTACACCCAGGTGCGGTTGATGTCGGGCGAGATCCGCCGGCTCCACAACGACTGCATGGCGACGATCGGCGCGGTCTCCAACTCGGATCATCAAAACGTCAACGACGGCAAGGCGGGGCGGCGGCGCTGGCGGGGCCGGCGGCCCCACGTCCGCGGCGTGGCGATGAACCCGGTCGACCACCCGCACGGCGGCGGTGAGGGGCGGACCTCGGGCGGTCGCCATCCGGTGACGCCCTGGGGGCAGCCGACCAAGGGCCGTCGCACCCGGCGGAACAAGAAGACGAACGTGTTCGTGGTCCGCTCGCGTCACGTCGCCAAGAAGCGGAAGGGCTGATCGATGCCCCGCAGTGTCTGGAAGGGCCCGTTCGTCGACGGCTACCTCTTCGACAAGGCCGAAGAGGCCCGCGCGTCGGGCAAGAACACGATCATCAAGACTTGGTCGCGGCGCTCGACGATCATGCCGGACTTCGTCGGGCTGACCTTCGCGGTGTACAACGGCAAGAAGTTCTTGCCGGTGTACGTCACCGAGAACATGGTCGGTCACAAGTTCGGCGAGTTCGCGCCGACCCGCACCTATTACGGTCACGGCGCCGACAAGAAGGCGAAGAGGAAATAGGATGGGCAAGCCGAAGCGCGAGCGGGCGCTCGCCGACAGCGAGGCCCAGGCGGTGGCGACGTTTCTGCGCACCAGTCCGCGCAAGCTGGACGTGGTGGCGGGATTGATCCGCAATCAGCCGGTCGACAAGGCGATCAACCAGCTGACGGTGTCGAAGAAGCGGATCGCCCGGGACGTCAAGAAGACGCTGGAGAGCGCGGTCGCCAACGCTGAGAACAACCACGGCCTCGACATCGATCAGTTGGTGGTGGCGGAGGCGAGCGTCGGCAAGCGCTTCGTCATGAAGCGGTTTCGGCCGCGCGCCCGCGGTCGGGCCGGCCGGATCAACAAGTTTTTCAGCCGCCTGCGCATCGTGGTGCGCGAGGCCGAGACCAGCTTCGAGGAGGCGGCCTGATGGGTCACAAGGTCAACCCCGTCGGCATGCGCCTCGGCATCAACCGCACCTGGGACAGCCGCTGGTTCGGTGACCACGACTACGCCAAGCTGCTCGCCGAAGACCTGAAGCTGCGCTCCTATCTGGAAAAGCGGCTGCAGGCGGCGGGGATCTCGCGCATCGTGATCGAACGCCCGGCCAAGAAGGCGCGGGTGATGATCCACACCGCGCGCCCCGGCGTCGTCATCGGCAAGAAGGGCCAGGATATCGAGGCGCTCCGGCGGGACCTGTCGAAGATGAGCTCGGCCGGCGACGTCGCGCTCAACATCGTCGAGATCCGCAAGCCGGAGCTCGACGCCAAGCTGGTGGCCGAGAACATCGCCCAGCAGCTGCAGCGTCGGGTGACCTTCCGGCGGGCGATGAAGCGGGCGGTGCAGTCGGCGATGCGCCTCGGCGCCGAGGGCATCAAGGTCATCTGCGGCGGTCGCCTCGGCGGTGCCGAGATCGCGCGGACGGAGTGGTATCGCGAGGGGCGCGTACCGTTGCACACGCTGCGCGCCAATATCGACTTCGGCCGCGCGACGGCGTTCACGCCCTACGGCACCTCCGGAATCAAGGTGTGGGTCTTCCGCGGCGAGATCATGGAGCACGACCCGATGGCCTTCGACCGGCGCATCAACGAAGGCGCGCCGCAGCGGGGCTGAGGCCGGGTCGAGGAGTGTGAGCGATGCTGCAACCGAAGCGGACGAAGTTCCGCAAGATGCACAAGGGGCGCAACCGCGGCCTCGCGAAGGGCGGGGCGGAGCTGAACTTTGGTGCCTACGGGATGAAGGCCACGGCCGCCGGGCGGGTGACGGCGCGCCAGATCGAGGCCGCCCGGCGGGCGATGACGCGCTATCTCCGCCGCCAAGGCCGGGTCTGGATCCGCATCTTTCCCGACCGGCCGGTGTCGGAAAAGCCGGCCGAGGTGCGCATGGGTAAGGGCAAGGGTTCGGTGGAGTACTGGGTGGCGTTCGTGCAACCGGGGCGGATCATGTTCGAGATCGACGGCGTGGCGCCGGACTTGGCCGAGGAGGCGATGCGCCGGGCCGCGGCGAAACTGCCGGTGAGCACGCGCTTCGTGCAGCGGGTGACGGAGGACGTGGCGGCATGAAGGCCGAGGATTTCCGCGCCAAGACCGACGACGAGCTCGCGACCGCGCTCCTGGCCCTGAAGAAAGAGCAGTTCAACCTGCGTTTTCAGCAGGCGACCGGGCAGCTCGAGAACAGCGGGCGGATTCGCGAGGTCCGGCGTGACATCGCGCGCCTGAAGACCGTCGTGACCGAGCGTCGCGCCAAGAAGGAAACGCATTGATGCCCAGGCGTGTGTTGCAGGGCGTGGTGGTGAGCGACAAGGGCGACAAGACCATCGTCGTCCGGGTCGAGCGACGCTTTCGCCATCCGCTGTACAAGAAATACATCCGCTCGACGAAAAAGTATCACGCACATGACGCGGACAACGCCTGCAAGGTGGGCGAGACCGTGCGCATCGTCGAATCCCGGCCGCATTCCAAGACGAAGCGCTGGGAGTTGTTGAGCCGTGAGCGCGCGGCGGCGGAGGTCGAGCTATGATCCAGGCCGAGAGCAATCTCGACGTCGCCGACAACTCGGGTGCGCGGCGGGTGCAGTGCATCCGGGTGCTCGGCGGCTCCCGCCGACGCTGGGCGTCCATCGGCGACGTCATCGTGGTAGCGGTCAAGGACGCGATCCCGCGCGGGCGGGTGAAGAAGGGCGACGTCCACAAGGCCGTGATCGTCCGCACCGCCAAGGAGATCACCCGGCCCGACGGCAGCGCGATCCGCTTCGACCGCAACGCCGCGGTGCTCATCAACAACGCGGGCGAGCCGATCGGGACCCGCATCTTCGGGCCGGTGACCCGCGAGCTGCGGGCACGCCGCTTCATGAAGATCGTCTCGCTCGCCCCGGAGGTCATCTGACCATGGCTCAAGCGAACCAGGCGGCGCGTCCGCCGAAGCGCCGGATCAAGAAGGGCGATCGCGTCGTCGTGTTGAGCGGCCGCGACCGCGGCAAGCGCGGCGAGGTCTTGAAGGTCATGCCGCGCGAGGCGCGGGTGGTCGTCCAGGGCGTGACGATGGTGAAGAAGCACGAGCGGCCGAGCCCGCGCACCGGCAGCGGCGGCATCGTCACCAAAGAAGCGCCGATCCACATCTCGAACGTCGCGCTGATCGATCCGGAGACCGACCGACCGACCCGGGTGGGGAGCAAGGTTCTCGATGACGGTCGCAAGGTGCGGGTGGCGCGGCGCTCCGGCAGCGTCATCGACGGGTGAGTGTGATGGCACGGTTGAAGCAGCACTACGACGAGGTCGTGCGGCCGGCGCTGCAGGAGAAATTCGGCTATTCGAACCCGATGATGGTGCCTAAGCTCGACAAGATCGTCATCAACATGGCGGTCGGCAAAGCGGTGCAGGACCGCAAGAAGCTCGACACGGCGATGGACGAGCTCACGCGGATCTCGGGCCAGAAACCGATGCTGGTGCGGGCGCGCAAGTCCGTGGCGAACTTCAAGCTGCGCGAGGGCATGCCGATCGCCTGTAAGGCGACGCTGCGCCGCGAGCGCATGTACGAGTTCGTCGATCGGCTGGTCAACATCGCCATGCCGCGTATCCGCGATTTCCGTGGCGTCAATCCGAAGGCTTTCGACGGCCGTGGCAACTTCGCCTTGGGGCTCAAGGAACAGATCGTGTTCGCGGAGATCAACTACGATCAGGTGGACGAGGTGCGGGGCATGGACATCATTTTCTGCACCACGGCGCGCACGAACGAGGAAGCCCGGGTCCTGCTCGAGGGTTTCCGACTGCCGTTCGCGCGCTGAGGGCGAGAGGACGATATGGCAAAGAAGAGCGCCGTCGAGGCCAACGAGCGTCGCCGCCGGATGGCGAAGCGCGACGCCGCCAAGCGGGCGGAGCTGAAGGCGCAGATCCACGACCCGCAGGCCGCACCGGAGGACCGCTTCGAGGCGTCGTTGCAGCTCGCCAAGATGCCGCGCAACGGGGCGAAGGTGCGGGTGAAGAATAGGTGCGTGGTCAGCGGCCGGCCGCGGGCGTACTACCGCCGCTTCGGGATGTCGCGGATCGCGCTGCGCGAACTCGCCTCGGCCGGGAAGATCCCGGGCGTCGTGAAGTCGAGCTGGTAGGAGACCGGCGATGGCGATGAGCGATCCGCTCGGCGACATGCTGACGCGCATCCGCAACGGCCAGATGGCCGGCAAGGGCTCGATCTCGAGCCCCGGCTCCAACCTGCGCCGCAACGTGCTCGAGGTGCTCCAGCGCGAGGGCTATATCCGCGGCTACAACGCCGGCGAGAGCGAGCCCGGCAAGGCGAGCTTGGCGATCGAGCTGAAGTACCACAACGGCCAGCCGGTGATCCGCGAGCTCAAGCGCGTCTCCAAGCCCGGCCGGCGGGTCTACGCCGGGGTGCGCGACCTGCCGCGGGTCTACAACGGTCTCGGCATCGCGATCCTGTCGACGCCGCGGGGGGTGATGTCGGACGCCGAGGCGCGCGAGGCCCATGTGGGCGGCGAAATCCTCTGCACGGTGTTTTGATCATGTCGCGTATCGGCAAACATCCGATTCCCGTGCCGAGCGGCGTCGAGGTCGCCCTCGACCGCCAGCACGTGATGGTGAAGGGCAAGCTTGGCGCGCTCGCGGAAACGCTGCCGCCCGAGGTCGAGGTCACGCTCGACGACGGCGCCGTGAAGGTGGCGCCGCGCGATCCCGACGACCAGCGCTCGCGGGCGATGTGGGGGCTGTCGCGGACGCTGGTGGCCAACATGGTCGAGGGTGTGACCAAGGGGTTCGAGCAGAAGCTCGAGATCTCCGGTGTCGGCTACCGCGCCAGCGTCGACGGCAAGATCTTGAACCTCCAGCTCGGCTTCAGCCACGACATCAAGGTGGCGATCCCCGGCGATCTCGAGGTCAAGGCGGAGACGCCGAACCTGGTGGCGATCAGCGGCGCCAACAAGCGACGGGTCGGCCAGCTGGCGGCGGAGATCCGCGGGTTCCGACCGCCCGAGCCCTACAAGGGCAAGGGCGTGCGCTATGCCGGCGAGCACATCTTGCGCAAGGAAGGCAAGAAGAAGTAATGGTCAAGGCGAGCGAACGGTTCGCGCGGCGCCGGCGGCGGGTCCGCTACGCGCTGCGCCGGCGGGGGAGCGGGCGGCCGCGGCTTTCGGTGTTCCGCTCGAACCGCTACATCTACGCTCAGATCATCGACGACACGGCGGGCCGGACGGTGGCGGCGGCGTCGTCGCTGGAGCCGGACGTCAAGACGGCGCTGACGTCGACGGCGGACAAGGCGGCCGCGAAGCGGGTCGGAGGCCTGATCGCGGAGCGCGCCAAATCGGCCGGCGTCGACGAGGTCGTGTTCGACCGCGGCGGCTACATGTATCACGGTCGCGTTCGCGCGCTCGCCGATGGCGCGCGCGAGGGCGGCCTCAGGTTCTGAGGATCGAGGCAGGATGGCTCGAGGACGTTCCGACGACCGGGGTGATCGCGGGGACGAGCTCGTCGACCGCCTGGTGGCGATCAATCGCGTCGCCAAGGTGGTGAAGGGCGGCCGGCGGTTCGGCTTTTCGGCGCTCGTCGTCGTCGGCGACGGCAAGGGGCGGGTCGGCTACGGCACCGGCAAGGCGCGCGAGGTGCCCGAGGCGGTGCGCAAGGCGACCGACCAGGCCAAGCGGACGATGCTCCGGGTGCCGCTGATGCAGGGGCGCACGCTGCACCACGACATCAAGGGGCATTTCGGTGCCGGGCGGGTGCTTTTGCGCAGTGCTCCCGCGGGCACCGGTGTCATCGCCGGCGGGCCGATGCGGGCGGTGCTGGAATCGCTCGGTGTCCAGGACGTCGTCGCCAAGTCCAACGGCACCCAGAACCCGCACAACATGATCAAGGCGACCTTCGAGGCGCTGCGCCAGGTCCACTCGCCGAAGTCGGTGGCGGCCAAACGCGGCAAGAAGGTGGCCGACATCACCCGCCGGCGCGAGGGCGGCGCGCCGGTGGAAGCGGCGGCGGGCTGAGGCGATGGCGGAGCACTATCTCAAGGTCACGCAGACCCGCAGCGGCGCCGGGCGCAGCCAGCGCCAGCAGGCGACGCTGGTGGGCCTCGGCCTCAACAAGATGCACCGCGCGAAGGTCTGGCGCGACACGCCGGAGGTGCGCGGCCGCATCGCCAAGGTTCGACATCTCGTCTCGGTCGTCGCCGTCGACGGCCCGGAGGGCTAGGGCATGCGCCTCAACGAACTCCGCGACAACGCCGGCGCCCGCAAGCGTCGCCAGCGGGTGGGTCGCGGCATCGGCTCCGGTCGCGGCAAGACCGCCGGTACCGGCCACAAGGGGCAGAAGTCGCGCGCGGGCGGCGCGTCGGCCATCTTCGAGGGCGGGCAGATGCCGATCTACCGCCGCCTGCCCAAGCGCGGCTTCAAGAACGCGCCGTTCCGCACGCGCTACCAGGTGATCAACCTGGACCGCCTGCAGGCGGCCGCCGACAAGGGCAAGATCGCGGCCGGCACGCTGTTGGACGCGCCGGCGCTGGCCGCCGCCGGGCTCGTGCGCGCGGCCGGCGAGCCGGTGAAGCTGTTGGCGCGGGGCGAACTCTCGACCGCGCTGACGCTCGACGTGGCGAAGGCGTCGCCCAAGGCCGTCGCGGCGGTCGAGGCGGCGGGCGGCAAGGTGACGGTGCGCGAGCCGACGGGCGAGGCCGAGGCCGCGTCGGCGTGACCCGCGCGCGTAAGCGGCCGGAGGAGCGGAGCACGCGATGGCAGTAGCCGACCAGCTCGCGGCCAACATCAACTGGCGCGCGTTCGCACGGGCGACCGAGCTCAAGCAGCGCATCCTGTTCGCGCTGGGCGCACTGATCGTCTACCGCCTCGGGACGTTCATCCCGCTGCCGGGCATCGATGGCGAGGCGATGGCGGAGATCTTCCGCCAGCAGGCCGGCGGCATCATGGGCATGTTCAACATGTTCGCCGGCGGCGCGCTGGAGCGGATGTCGATCTTCGCGCTCGGCATCCTGCCCTATATCTCCGCCGCCATCATCATGCAGCTGATGACGGCGGTCTCGCCGACGCTCGAGCAGCTGAAGAAGGAAGGTGAGACCGGCCGGCGGCAGATCAACCAGTACACGCGCTATCTGACGGTGGCGCTGTCGGCCTTTCAGGCCTACGGGTTGGCGGTCGGCCTCGAATCGATGTCCGGGCCGGCGGGCTCGGCGGTGGTGGATCCAGGCTGGTTCTTCCGGGCCAGCACGGTCATCACGATCGTCGGCGGCACGCTCTTCTTGATGTGGCTGGGTGAGCAGATCACCGCGCGCGGCATCGGCAACGGCATCTCGCTGATCATCTTCACCGGCATCATCGCCACCCTGCCGTCGGCGCTGGTGAGTACCTTCGAGCTTGGCCGAACCGGCGCGCTGTCGCCGCTCTTCATCATCTTCTTGATCGTGATGCTGGTGGCCTTGATCACCTTCGTGGTGTTCATGGAGCGCGCCCAACGCCGCGTCCTGGTGCAATACCCCAAGCAGCAGCGCGGCAACCGCATGGTCGGGGGTGAGACCTCGCATCTGCCGCTGAAGCTCAACAGCTCGGGCGTCATCCCCGCCATCTTCGCAAGCTCCATCCTGTTGATGCCGAGCACGCTGGCGTCGTTCACCGCTGGCGGCGGAGGGCCGGAATGGCTGGCGGTGGTCAGCTCGCTGCTCGGGCGGGGGGCGCCGCTCTTCATCCTGCTCTACGCCAGCTTGATCATCTTCTTCGCGTTCTTCTACACGTCGATCGTCTTCAATCCGCAGGATACGGCGGACAACTTGAAGAAGCACGGCGGCTTCATTCCCGGCTACCGGCCCGGGCAGCGCACGGCCGAATATCTCGACTATCTGCTGACCCGACTGACCACGGTCGGCGCCCTGTATTTGGCGGCGGTCTGCGTGTTGCCGGAGATTTTGATCTCGCAATACGCGGTGCCCTTCTACTTCGGCGGCACGAGCGTGTTGATCGTGGTGTCGGTCACCATGGACACGGTGTCGCAGATCCAGTCGCACCTGATCGCGCACCAGTACGAAGGGCTCATCAAGAAGGCGAAACTGCGGGGGCGACGCGCGTGATGAACATCGTTCTTTTCGGTCCACCGGGGGCGGGCAAGGGCACGCAGGCGGAAATCCTCAAAAACGATCTGGGCTTGGCGCATCTGTCCACCGGCGACATGCTGCGCGCGGCGGTGGCGGCCGAGACCGAGGTCGGGCTGCAGGCCAAGGCCATCATGGAGGAGGGCAAGCTCGTCCCGGACGAGGTCATCACCGACGTCGTCGCGGATCGGATCGAGGCTCCCGACTGCGCGAACGGGTTCATCCTCGACGGCTTTCCCCGCACCGTGCCGCAGGCGAAGGCGCTCGGCACGATGCTCGCCGAGAAGGGCAAGGCGCTCGACGCGGTGGTCGAGGTGCGCGTCCCCGACGCCGTCTTGCTCCGCCGCATCGAGAAGCGGGCGGCCGAGACCGGCGGTGAGCGCGTCGACGACAACGCCGAGACGCTGAAGCGGCGCCTCGCCGTCTACCACGAACAGACGGCGCCGGTATTGCCGTATTACGAGCGTCAAGGGCTCTTGCACGTCATCGACGGCGACCGTCCCATCGACGAGGTCACGGCCGCCATCAAGGCCGCGCTCCAGTGACGCCGACCCGCTCGGTCGCCGAGCGGCGTTGACAAGCTGGACTTCTTGTTTAGTTTGCGAGCGCTTCACGGGACGGGCGACCGTTCTGCGCTGCGCGTTTGGAAGGAGAGGTTGCGGTGGCGCGTATCGCGGGCGTCAATATCCCGAGCGACAAGCCGGTCGGCGTGGCGCTGACCTACATCTACGGCATCGGTCGGTTCTCCGCCGGCAAGATCCTGAAGGATCTCGAGATCAGAGCGGACCGCCGGGTCAATCAGCTGTCGGACGCGGAACTGCTGCAGATCCGCGAGAAGATCGACCGCGACTTCAAGGTCGAGGGCGATTTGCGGCGGGACTACGCGATGAGCATCAAGCGGCTGATGGACCTCGGCTGCTATCGCGGGTTGCGTCACCGCAAGGGGTTGCCGGTGCGTGGCCAGCGCACGCACACCAACGCGCGGACGCGCAAGGGCCCCGCCAAGCCCATCGCGGGCAAGAAGAAGGCGGGTAAGTAGGCGCGTCGGCGGGATCGGACGGGACGAGATGGCGAAGCCGGAACAGACGCGCCTGCGAAAGCGCGAACGCAAGAACATCACGTCGGGCGTCGCCCACGTGGTCGCGACCTTCAACAACACCATGATCACGATCACCGACGCGCAGGGCAACGCGATCTCGTGGTCGTCGGCGGGCGCGCAGGGCTTCAAGGGCTCGCGCAAGTCGACGCCGTTCGCGGCGCAGGTGGCCGCCGAGAACGCCGGGCGCAAGGCCATGGAACATGGCATGCAGACCCTCGAGGTCAACGTGAAGGGGCCGGGCTCGGGTCGCGAATCGGCGCTGCGCGCGCTCCAGAACGTCGGCTTTCAGGTGACCTCGATCCGCGACGTCACGCCCATCCCCCACAACGGCTGCCGGGCGCGCAAGCGCCGCCGGGTCTGACCGTGCCGCCGCGGCAGGTCGTGCACGCGTCGTGTTTTCCACCTTTGACCAGGCGAGGATAGCCTTGCTCCAGAAGAATTGGCAGGAGCTGATCAAGCCACAGAATCTGGACGTCCAGCCCGGACGCCGGCCGGATCGCCAGGGCCAGATCGTCGTCGAGCCGCTCGAGCGCGGGTTCGGCGTCACCCTCGGCAACAGCCTGCGCCGGGTGCTGTTGTCGTCGCTGCAGGGCTCGGCGATCACCGCCTTGCAGATCGACGGCGTGCTGCACGAGTTCTCCTCGATCGCCGGCGTGCGCGAGGACGTCACCGATATCGTCTTGAACCTGAAGGCCGTCGGCATCCGTGTCCACGGCGACCACGCCAAGCGCATGTATCTGAAGGCCGAGGGGCCGTGTGTCGTCACCGCCGGCATGATCGAGGCCGGCCACGACGTCGACATCATGGACCCCGACCACGTGATCTGCCACGTGGACCGCGGCGGCGCGGTGTCGATGGAGCTGACGGCGACGAGCGGCAAGGGCTACGTCCCGGCCACGATGCTCAAGACCGAGGACGCCCCGATCGGGCTGATCGCGGTCGACGCCATCTACAGTCCGGTCCGCAAGGTCGCCTACCGGGTGGAGAACGCCCGCGTCGGCCAGCAGACGGACTACGACAAGCTCACCCTCGAGGTCGAGACCGACGGCTCGGTGTCGCCGGAGGACGCGGTGGCGCTGGCGGCGCGGATCCTCCAAGACCAGCTGCAGCTCTTCATCAACTTCGATGAGCCCCGCGCCGAGGGCATGGGCGAGCGCAAGCCCGATCTGCCCTTCAATCCGCATCTGTTGCGCAAGGTCGACGAGCTCGAGCTCTCGGTCCGCTCGGCGAACTGCCTCAAGAACGACAACATCGTCTATATCGGCGATCTCGTGCAGAAGACCGAAGCGGAGATGCTGCGCACGCCGAATTTCGGCCGCAAGTCGCTCAACGAGATCAAGGAGGTGCTGACCTCGATGGGGCTGTCGCTCGGCATGGAGGTGCCGGGCTGGCCGCCGGACAACATCGAGGATCTGGCGCGCAAGATCGAAGAGCCGTTTTGATCCGCGCGGGCCGCCGGCCCGCGCGTCCGCCGCGGGGGGCTGCCCCCGCCGCCGCCCGGCCCTGCCTTGGCACGGGGGTCGGTGAGAAAGGAGCCAGCCGATGCGTCACCGCAAGCGCGGCCGCCGGTTCTCGCGCAGTTCGAGCCACCGGCAGGCCATGTTCGCCAATCTCTGCCAGGCGCTCGTCAAGCACGAGCAGATCAAGACCACGCTGCCGAAGGCCAAGGAGTTGCGCCCGGTGGTCGAGCGCCTGATCACCCTCGCCAAGCGCGGCGACCTGCACGCGCGCCGGCTGTTGATCGCCAAGACCCGCCACGAGCCGACGGCGGCGAAGCTGATCGACGTGCTCGGCCCGCGCTATCGCGAGCGGCCGGGCGGCTACACCCGCGTGCTCAAGGCGGGTTTTCGCTACGGCGACGCCGCGCCGATGGCGATCATCGAGCTGGTCGAGCGCGACCCGGAGGCCAAGGGTCGCGACAGCGGACCGCGGCCCGACGAGGCCGAGGCGGCCTGAAGCGTGGGCGGCGGCGGCGCGCGGCGGCGGGGGGCGCGGTGCGCCACCGGGCTCGCGCTCGCGCTGCTGGCGAGCGCGTGCGGGCCGGCGCCCGCGCCACCCGCCGGTGGGACCCTGGACGACGCGCCGACGCGCTCGTTCGCGCCGGTGGTCGAACGGGTCAGCCCGGTGGTGGTGGCGATCGCGGCGGAGCGGACGCGTCGGTCGCCGCTGTTGGAGGACCCGCTCTTTCGTCGCTTTCTCGAGCGCCTCGGCCCCGAAGCCGTGCCGCTGGAGCGGCAAACCAGTCTCGGCTCGGGCGTCATCGTCGATCCCTCCGGTCTCGTGGTGACCAACCATCACGTCGTGAAGGGTGCCGACGCGATCGCGGTGGTCTTGAGCGACGAGCGCGCGGTCGCCGCCCGCGTGATCGAGGCCGACCCGACGACCGACCTCGCGCTGTTGCGGCTCGAGGGCATCGGCGGCCTGCCGGCGGTGCGCTTCGCCGACAGCGATCGCTTGCAGCCGGGTGACTTCGTGCTCGCCTTGGGCAACCCCTTCGGCGTCGGCCAGTCCGTCTCGAGCGGGATCGTCTCGGCGGTCGGGCGGCGCCCGCGCGGCCTGCCGTTGGAGGTGCCGTTGATCCAGACCGACGCCGCGATCAACCCGGGCAATTCCGGCGGGCCGCTGGTCGACGTCGACGGCCGGCTGGTCGGCATCAACACCGCCATCTTGACCCGCTCCGGCGGCTCGCTCGGGGTGGGCTTCGCGATCCCGGCCAACGCGGTGCGCACCGAGCTGGAGCGCGCCGGCGCGGAGGTCGGGACGTGAGCCGGGACCTCTTCGGCGAGGCCGTCCCGGGCGACACCGCCTCCGCCTCCGCCTCCGCCTCCGCCACCGCCCCGAAGCCGCTCGCCGAGCGTCTGCGCCCGCGAGCGCTCGCCGACGTCGTCGGCCAGGACCGAGCCCTGGCACCGGACGGCGCGCTGGGTGCGATGGTGCGCGCCGGGCGACTGCGCTCGCTCGTGCTCTGGGGCCCGCCCGGCTGCGGCAAGACCACGCTGGCGCGGTTGTTGGTGCGCGCGACCGGTGGGCATCCGCTCGTTCTTTCCGCGGTCACCGCCGGCGTCGCCGATCTCCGCAAGACCTTCGAGGCGGCGGACAAGCTGCGCCGGGCCGGCGAGCGGCCGGTGCTGTTCATCGACGAGATCCACCGCTTCAACAAGGCGCAGCAGGACGGTCTCCTGGCGCGGGTCGAGGACGGCACGATCACGCTCATCGGCGCCACCACCGAGAACCCGTCCTTCGCGCTCACGAGCGCGCTGCTGTCGCGGCTCGAGGTGGTCGTGCTCGAAGCCCTCGATGCGGCGGCGCTCGCAACGCTGATCGCGCGCGCCGAGGCGTTGTTGGGCCGCGCGCTGCCGCTCACGGCGGACGCGCGCACCGCACTCACGGCGCTGGCCGACGGCGACGGGCGCTATCTGGCGACGCTGATCGAGGCGCTGTTGGAGCGCGAGCCCGAAGCGCCCTTGGACGAGCGCGGGCTTTTGCAGCGGCTGCAGCGGCGCCGGCCGCGCTACGACCGCGACCAGGACCAGCACTTCAACCTGATCAGCGCGCTCCACAAGGCGGTCCGCGGCTCCGATCCGGACGCCGCGCTCTACTGGCTTTGCCGCATGCTCGAGGCCGGCGAGGACCCGCGCTATCTGGCGCGGCGGCTGGTGCGGATGGCGAGCGAGGACATCGGCCTCGCCGACGCGCAGGCGCTGCCGGCGACGCTCGCCGCCGCCGAGGCCTACGAGCGCCTCGGCAGCCCCGAGGGCGAGCTGGCGCTGGCGCAGGCGACGGTGCAGCTGGCGACGGCGCCCAAGTCCAACGCCGTCTACGTCGCCTACAAGGAGGCCCGCGCCGCCGCCCGCGAGGCCGGCTCGCTGCCGCCCAAGCCCATCAGCGTCAACGCCCCGACGGGGCTGATGCGCGAGCTCGGCTACGGCCGCGGCTACGCCTACGACCACGACGCCCCCGGCGGCTTCGCCGCTCAGGACCACTTTCCCGAGGGCCTCGAGCGCCGCCGCTTCTACCGGCCGGTCGAGCGCGGGGCCGAGGCGCCGATCGCCCGGCGGCTCGCCGAGTGGGAGGCGAGCCGCCGCGAGGTGGAGGATCAGCCTTGAGCGGCGTCAGCCATCTCGAGGTGCGCCCGCAGGACGGCGAGGTCCGCCTCGACCGCTTCTTGAAGCGGCACTACCCGCAGCTGACCCAGGGCCGGCTGCAAAAGCTCGCGCGCACCGGCCAGCTCCGCGTCGACGGCCGCCGCGTCGAGGCCTCGACCCGGGTGGCACCGGGCCAGACCATCCGCGTGCCGCCGCTGCCCGCCGCGGCGCCGCCGCCGCGGCCGGCGGTCGAGCGGCTCGGCGACGCCGATATCCGCTTCGTGCGCGGGCTCGTGATCCACGACGACGGCGCGGTGGTGGCGTTGAACAAGCCCGCCGGCCTCGCGGTCCAGGGCGGGCCCAAGATGCCGCGCCACCTCGACCGGCTGTTGCCGGCGCTCGACCGGGGTGGCGAGCGCTGCCGGCTGGTCCACCGCCTCGACCGCGACACCGCGGGGCTCTTGCTGCTCGGCCGCGGCGCCGGGGCGGCGGCGCATCTGAGCGAGCAGTTCCGCCGCGGCCGGGTGACCAAGCTCTACTGGGCGCTGGTGCGCGGCCGGGTGCGGGAGCCGCACGGCATGATCGATCTGGCGCTGGCCAAGGCCGGCGGACCGGGGCGCGAGCGCGTCGTCGGCGACGACGACGGCAAGCCCGCCAAGACGCTCTTTCGGGTCGTCGCCCGCGCCGGCAAGGTGGCGACCTGGCTCGCCCTTCGGCCGGTGACGGGGCGGACCCATCAGCTGCGCGCTCACTGCGCCGCGATCGGCCACCCGATCCTGGGCGATCCGCGCTATCCCGACGCGCGCGGCGCGCTCACCGGGCAGCCGGCGGGGCTCATGCTGCTCGCCCGCGCCGCCTCCCTCACCCATCCCTCCGGCCGGCCGATGCGGCTCGAAGCGCCGCTATCGCCCGCGCTCGAAGCCGGCTTCGACTGGCTCGGCTTCGCCGTCGAGGCCGGACGGGAGCACGCCCTCGAGGACTTCGCGCGTTGAGCTTCGAGGTGATCGTCTTCGACTGCGACGGCACGCTGGTGGACAGCGGGGCGATGATCCTCGCGGCCATGGCCGACGCCTTCGAGGGTTCTGGGTTGACGGCGCCGGCGCCGGCGGCGGTCCGCCAGGTGATCGGGCTGTCGCTCGACGAGGCGGTGCGCGCGCTCGGCCCCGAGCTCGCGCCGGACGTGCAGGCGGCGTTGGCGCGGCGCTATCGGGTCGCGTTCAGCGCGCTGCGCGCCGACGCCCGCTTCGACGAGCCTTTGTTTGCCGGCATCGCCGAGCTTTTGGCCGAGCTCGACGCCGGCGGGCGCCGGCTCGCCATCGCCACCGGCAAGTCCCGGCGCGGCGTCGACCACCTTTTGGTCAAGCACGGTCTCGACCGCCGCTTCGTCAGCGTGCAGACCGCCGACGGCAACCCGTCCAAGCCGCATCCGGAGATGCTGCGGCGCGCCGTCGCCGAGGCCGGTGGCACGGTCGAGGCCGCCTGCATGATCGGCGACACCACCTTCGACATGGAGATGGCCGAGCTTGCCGGCGTCGCCGCCATCGGGGTCGGTTGGGGCTACCACGGCCCGGCCCAGCTCACCGCCGCCGGTGCGCGCGCGGTGGCGGCGGACGCGGCGGCACTCGGCCGGCTGCTCGCGCCTTGAAGCGCGTCTACCGCGCGGTCACGACCGCCCCCGCCGCCTGGGGCCACACCGTCCGCCTCGATGGCCGGGCGGTGACGACGCCGCGCCGGCGCCCGCTGATCCTGCCGACGCCGGCGCTCGCCGAGCTCGTCGCCGCCGAATGGGCGGCGCAGGACCAGACCGTCGCGCCCGACACCATGCGGGTGAACCGCCTAGCCACCACGGCGATCGACCTCATGCCCGAACGCCGCACCGGCGCGGTCGAGCAGGTCGTCGACTACGTCGAGACCGACCTTTTGTGCTACCGCGCCGCCTTTCCGGTCGAGCTCGCCGCCGCTCAGGCGCGCCATTGGGACCCGCCGCTCGCCTGGCTCGCCGCCACCCACGGCATCCGCCTCGAGGTCACGACGTCGATGACGCCGCTCGCCCAGCCGGAGGCGGCGATCCGCGCCGTCGCCGGGTTGGTCGCCGGGCTCGGCGACTGGCCGCTGGTGGGCCTCCACGCGCTCACCACCGCGACCGGCTCGGTGGTGCTGGCGCTGATGGTGCACGCCCGCCGGCTTTCCGCGGCGGCGGCGGGCGAGGCGGCCTTGGTCGACGAGCGCTTCGAGCGGGCCCGGTGGGGAGAGGAGGCCGACGCCCGGGCGCGCGAGCAGCGTCTGCTCGCCGACCTCGACGCCGCCGAACGCTTCCTCGCGGCCCTCGACGGGATCGGGCAGCGGTAGGCGTCGCGGCGCTTTGCCACTGCAGCGCAGCATGCTACCCAGGTGCCGCTGCGGAGGAGGTGAACGGTGCAAGAGATTATTCACGAACTCGAACGACGTCGCGAGGGCGCCCGCGCCGGTGGCGGTGAGAAGCGCATCCAGGCGCAGCACCAGCGTGGTAAGCTGACCGCCCGCGAACGTATCGAATTGCTGCTCGACCCCGGCTCCTTCGAAGAGACCGACATGTTCGTCGAGCATCGCTGTACCGATTTCGGCATGGCCGAGACCAAGGTCCCCGGCGACGGCGTGGTCACCGGGCAGGGGACGATCAACGGCCGACTGGTCTTCGTCTTCTCGCAGGATTTCACCGTCTTCGGTGGCTCGCTGTCGGAGACCCACGCCGACAAGATCTGCAAGATCATGGACCGGGCGCTGGACGTCGGCGCGCCGGTCATCGGCATCAACGACTCCGGCGGTGCGCGCATCCAGGAGGGCGTCGACAGCCTCGCCGGCTACGCCGACGTCTTCGTCCGCAACGTCGTCAGCTCGGGCGTGGTGCCGCAGATCAGCGTCATCATGGGGCCGTGCGCGGGCGGTGCGGTCTACTCGCCGGCGATGACCGACTTCATCTTCATGGTCCGCGACAGCTCCTACATGTTCGTCACCGGCCCCGACGTCGTGAAGACGGTGACCAACGAGGAGGTGACCCAAGAGCAGCTGGGCGGTGCCCACACCCACACGAGCACGTCCGGCGTCGCCGACCTCGCCTTCGATAATGACGTCCAGGCGTTGCACGAGCTCCGTCGCTTCTTCGACTTCCTGCCGCTCAACAACCGCCAGGCGCCGCCGACGCGGCCCAGCGAGGACGACCCCGAGCGCTACGACTACTCACTCGATTCGCTGGTGCCGCCGAACCCGAACAAGCCCTACGACATGAAGGAGCTGATCGACAAGGTCGTCGACGAGGCCGACTTCTTCGAGCTCCAGCCCGACTACGCCAAGAACATCATCACCGGCTTCGGCCGCTTCGAGGGCGCGACCGTCGGCATCGTCGCCAACCAGCCGCTGGTGCTGGCGGGCGTGCTCGACATCGACAGCTCGCGGAAGGCGGCGCGCTTCGTGCGCTTTTGCGACGCCTTCAACATCCCCATCGTGACCTTCGTCGACGTGCCGGGCTTTTTGCCGGGCACGGCGCAGGAATATGGCGGCATCATCCAGCACGGCGCCAAGCTGCTGTTCGCCTACAGCCAGGCGACGGTGCCCAAGGTCACGATCATCACCCGCAAGGCCTATGGCGGCGCCTACGTCGTCATGGCGTCGAAGCATCTCAGGGGCGACGTCAGCTACGCCTGGCCCACCGCCGAGATCGCGGTGATGGGGCCGAAGGGGGCGGTGGAGATCATCTTTCGCGCCGATCTCGGCGACGCGGAGAAGATCGCGCAGCGCACCGAGGAGTACCGCCAGCGCTTCGCCAACCCCTTCGTCGGCGCCGGCCGCGGCTTCATCGACGACGTCATCCTGCCCCACGGCACCCGCAAGCGGATCTGTCGCTCCCTGCGCTGGCTCGAGAACAAGCGCGTCGATGAGCCCTGGAAGAAGCACGATAATTTGCCGCTTTAGGCGTTCGAGGCCACCATGTTCGACAAAATCCTGATCGCCAACCGCGGCGAGATCGCCTGCCGCATCATTCGCACCTGCAAGCAGCTCGGGATCAAGACCGTCGCCGTCTTCTCGGAGGCCGACGCCGACGCGCTGTTCGTGCGCGACGCCGACGAGAAGGTGTATCTGGGCCCGGCGCCGGCGAGCGAGAGCTATCTCGTCATCGACAAGATCGTCGAGGCCTGCAAGGCGACGGGGGCTCAGGCCGTGCATCCGGGCTACGGCTTTCTCTCCGAGCGCAAGGCCTTCCGCGAGGCTCTCGACGCCGCCGGCATCACCTTCATCGGCCCGCCGGCGAACGCCATCGACGCCATGGGCGACAAGATCACCTCCAAGCGTCTCGCCGAGAAGGCGGGGGTCAACACGGTGCCGGGCCATCCCGACGCCATCCGCGATCCCGAGGAGGCGCGCCGGCTCGCCGAGGAGATCGGCTATCCGGTGATGATCAAGGCCTCGGCCGGCGGCGGCGGCAAGGGCATGCGCATCGCCCGCGACCGCGGCGAGCTCGACGACGGCCTCGCCCGCGCCCAGTCCGAGGCGCTGTCGTCCTTCGGCGACGACCGGGTCTTCCTCGAGCGCTTCGTCGAGAAGCCGCGCCATATCGAGATCCAGGTCCTGGGCGACCAGCACGGCAACTACGTCTATTTGTGGGAGCGCGAGTGCTCCATCCAGCGCCGCCACCAGAAGGTGATCGAGGAGGCGCCGTCGCCGTTCCTCGACGCCGAGACCCGCAAGCAGATGGGTGAGCAGGCGGTGGCGCTGGCCAGGGCCGTCGGCTACTTTTCCGCCGGCACGGTCGAGTTCATCGTCGATCCCGACCGCAACTTCTTCTTCCTCGAGATGAACACGCGGTTGCAGGTCGAGCACCCGGTGACCGAGCTGATCACCGGCCTCGATCTCGTCGAGGAGATGATCAAGGTCGCCGCCGGCGAGCGTCTGGCCTTCGGCCAGGACGACGTCAAGATGGACGGCTGGGCGATCGAGGTCCGCGTCTATGCCGAGGACCCGGCCCGCGGCTTCCTGCCGGCCACCGGCCGGCTCGTGAAGCTGCAGTACCCGCACCGCGAGCAGGTGCGCGTCGACGCGGGCGTGGTCGAGGGCGACGACGTCACCCTCTTCTACGATCCGATGATCGCCAAGATCTGCACCCACGGCGCCACCCGCGCCGACGCGGTCCGGCGGATGAGCCAGGCCCTCGACGACCTCGTCATCCGCGGGCTCGGCAACAACGTCGACTTCCTCACCTCGCTGATCGCGCACCCGAAGTTCCAGGTGGGCGACATGTCGACCAACTTCATCGCCGAGCACTACGGCGAGCGGTTCGAGCCCGAGCCGGTGCAGGGCGATCTGGCGCTGCGCTTCGCCATGGTGGCGGCCTGCATGCGCTCCTACGAGAGCGATCGGGCGCAGAAGATCCAGGGCCAGGTGAAAAACTACAGGCCGTTCCGCGCCAAGAGCTGGATGGTCTGGGTCGGCGGCGACGCCATCGAGATCGAGCTCGATCACGACCACGAGTTCACCTGGGCCGTGCGCGGCGCCGGGCGGACGCACCGCGTCCGGCTGGACTGGAAGCCGGGGCAGATTTGCTTCGGCGCCATCATCGACGGCGCGTTCTACACCTTCCAGGCCGACCCCGTGGCCGAGGGCTACCACCTGCGCCATGCCGGCTACCAGGCGCCGACGCTGGTGCGCACGCACCTGGCCCAGGAGCTGGCGAGCCGGATGCCGCCGAAGCCCAAGCCGGACTTCTCGCGCATCGTCACCGCTCCGATGCCGGGTCTGATCCGCGACGTCTCGGTGGGCGTCGGCGACGAGGTCCGCCTCGGCCAGCCGCTGCTCATCCTCGAGGCGATGAAGATGGAGAACATCGTCCGCGCCGAGCGCGACGGCGTGGTCGAGAGCGTCGGCGTGGCGACCGGCGACACCGTCTCCGCCGACGCGGTGCTGGTCACCCTCGCATAGGGTCTCGACCGCCCGCGGCCGGGCCGCGGGCGGTCGGCCCGATGACGCGGGGCCGGCGGCGTGCTATAAAACCTCCGGGCGATGGCGCCCTGTCATGGGTGGTGTTTCGGGTATTGCCGAACGGACCCAGATCGGAAGTTTCTTCAGACAAAACAGGGGTTTGAACGGCCTTCGGGCAGCCGTCCCGCGTCCCCGGATACGCATAGGGCGGTCACCCGAGGTTGAGGACGAGGCCGACGCCGAGGGCCAAGAGCGCGAGCCCCAGCCATTCCCGCGGGCGGGTGACCTCCTGGAAGAACCGGCGCGACAGCGCCTGGGCGAAGACCAGCTCGACCAGGCCGAGGGTGCGCACCGCCGCCGTCTCCATCAGCGCGAAGGCGGTGAACCAGCCGAGCGAGGCCAACGCCCCGGCAAGGCCCGCGCCAAGCGACAGCCGCCAGGCGCGGGCGATGGCGGCGAGCGCCGCCGGGTCCCGCCAGGCCAGCCACAGCGCCAGGCTCGCCGCCTGCAGGACCATCGCGTAGGCGAGCGCCGTCGCCGGCACCAGCGGTTCCGCCGCCCCGCCGAGGCCGAGGATGCCGCCGCGATAGGCCACCGCCGAGAGCGCGAAGGCCGCCGCCGCGGCGACGCCGAAGCCGGCGGCCTTGGCGGCGTCGCCGGCGAGGACCGCGCCCGTGCGCGGCCAGGTCATGATCAGCACCCCGGCGGTGGCGGTGACGACGGCGAGGACGAGCAAGGGCGTCGGCACCTCGCCCAGCGCGATCACGGCGACGAGCAGGACGAGCACGGGCTCGGTCTTGGTGTAGGCGGTGGCGACGACGAAGGAGCGCAGCCGCATCGCCGCGAGCATCAGCGCCGTCGCCGCCATCTGCATTACCGCGCCGAGCGCCAGCCAGCCGGCGCTCGCCGCATCGGGTGTCGGCGGCGCCCGGCCGACGGCGGCGGCGGCGACGGCGAGGAAGACGAGCGCGAAGGGCAGGCCGAAGAGAAAGCGGACGTGGGTGCCGGCGACGACGCCGATCTCGCCGGTGAGGCCCCGCTGCAGCGCGTTTCTGAGCGTCTGGGCGAAGGCGGCGGCGACGGTGACCGGGATCCACAAGGCTTCGAGCATCACGGCGTCCCTCTCGCCCGCTGGCCGGAACGTGGCCACGGGCGGGCCGTTGTAGCCCGTGCCCGGCCGCAAGGGAGACGAGGATGTCGAAGGTTTTGTTGATCACCGGGGCCTCGAGCGGGATCGGTGCCGCGACCGCGCGGCGCGCGGTCGAGGCCGGCTGGCAGGTGGCCCTCGCCGCCCGCTCGGCGGCGAAGCTCGAGCAGTTGGTCGACGAACTCGGCGCCGACGCGGCGGCGGCCTTTCCTTCGGACGTCACCGACTTCGCCTCGCAGGAACGGCTCGTCGCCGCCGTGCGCGGCCGCTTCGGGCAGATCGACGCGGTCCTCGCCAACGCCGGCGTCGGCGGCCAGCCCGGCGGCTTCTCCGCCGCACCGGTGGAGCCCTGGCGGCAGATGGTCGACGTCAACATCCTGGGCGTCGCCTACACGCTGCGCGCGGTGCTCGCCGACATCAAGGCGGCGCGCGGGCACGTGCTGATCACCGGCTCGGTCGCCGGGCGGCGGACCCTCGCCGGCTCGATGTACTCGGCCACCAAGTGGGCGGTGAGCGCCATCGGCTACGGTCTGCGCGAGGAGCTCAAAGGCAGCGGCGTGCGGGTCACCCTCCTCGAGCCCGGCATGGTCGACACCCCCTTCTTCGACGAGCCCAAGCCCGACGCGCTCCAGCCCGACGACGTCGCCCGCGCCGCGATCTTCGCCCTCGCGCAGCCGGCGAGCGTCGACGTGCACGAGCTCGTGCTGCTGCCGACGCCGCCGCAAGAGCCGCCGGCCTGAGGGCGCCGTTCACGGCGGCAGCGCGCCGCGCGCGATCGGCAGCGCCAGCGTCGTCCAGCCGCCGTCGCCCCGGCTGCGGCCGATGGCCACCGCGGCCACCCGCCGCGCGCCATGCTCGCCGACGAGCACCGGGGCGCCCGAGCCGCCGGGCTCGATCGCGCAGTCGAGCCGCCACAGCCGGCCGACCGCGCCGATCCGGCGGCAATCGTCGTCGCGGGTGGCGAGGTGGGGGCGGCGATGGCTGTAGTGCACCAGCGCCAACGCCGCGGCGCCGTCGGCGTCGGGCTCCAGCGCCAGCGCGGAGGCCGGGAGGGGACGGGCGAATTCGAGGATGGCGAGGTCGCGTTCGAGGCTCGCGAGCGTGTGGCGCTCCTCCCAGGCGTAGCCGAGCGCGATGCGGATCGCGACCGGCTTGGCGTGGGCGACGAAGTCGCCGCGGTCCCAGCCGGCGACGAAGTGGACGTCGTCAAGCGGCGCGCGCTCGCCGGTGTTCGGGTCGAACAGGCAGTGCGCGGCGGTGACGACGCGGCGGCCGTCGATCAGGGTGCCGGTGCAGAAGCTGCGCCCCGCGACGTTG
>JBKHCM010000151.1:0-6396 GCA_046541805.1 Alphaproteobacteria bacterium | reverse complement strand
GCCGGTCGCCCGCCCGCGGCGCGAGCCGGTCGTCGCCCGCCGCCGCCCCGCGCCGCCTCGTGGCGAGCGCGGCGGCCATCTCGACATCGTGGTCTGAGCCTCTCAGGCTTGGGGATCGTCGTCCTCGTGCAGGGCGGCGCGCAGCTTCTGCAGCGCCAGGCGCAGGCGCGACTTGACGGTGCCGAGCGGTAGCCCGAGCCGTTCGGCGATCGCGCTGTGCGAGGCCTCCTCGTAGAACGAGATGCGGATGAGCTCCGCCTGCTCGTCGGGCAGCGCGGCCAGCGCCGCCCGCACCCGCGCGGCCGCCTGCTCGCTCTCGAAGGCGGCATCCGGCTCGGGGCCCTCGCTCGGCGCCAGCGCCGGCTCGTCGGCATCGAGGTCGGGGCGCCGCTCACGGCGCAGGATGTCGATCTGGCGGTTGCGGGCGATGGTGAAGACCCAGGTGCTGACCCCGGCCTGGCGGCGGTCGTACTGGCCGGCGCGTTGCCAGAGCGCCACCATGACGTCCTGGACCAGGTCCTCGGCCTGGGCGTCGCCGAGCCCGCGGCGACGGTAGAAGCCCTTGAGCTTGGGCGCGTAATGGTCGAACAGTTCGAGAAAGGCGCTGCGATCGCGCTCGGTCGCGACCCGTTCGACGAGGTCGGCGAGACGGCCGGGAGACAGGCTTTGCGGGGATGACGTGTCGGCCGACATGGCTCGCTTCTAGCGGGACGCGACCCCGCGCCACAAGCGCAAAGCGGCCGATTTCCGCCTCATCCGCCGGCGCAGTCGCGGCACAGCGGCGTGGTCGGATCGAGCGCCAGACGCTCGGGCGCGATCTCCTCGCCACAACGCACGCACTCGCCGTAGGTGCCCGCCTCGAGGCGCGCGAGCGCGATGTCGATGCGCTCGAGTTCGCGCTTGCGCCGCCGCCGCGCGGCCTGGGCCATCTCCTGGCGTTGCATGGCGTCCATGCGCGACAGGCGCCCCTGCTGGGTCTGATCCAGCGCCACGGGTGCCGCGTCCTCTTGCGTTTCGTCCAGGAGCGCGCATATCTCGGCTCGCTTGGCCGTCAGCTCGGCGCGCACCCTGTCCGTGTCGATGTCGCTCATCTCGTCCCTTTGCCCGCGGCGGCGCGGGCCGGAGGTGGCGCGGGCCGGAGGTGGCGCGGGCCGGAGGTGGCGCGACGACGGGCCCGAGCCGCGATCGCTCGATTTTCGGAGGAAGCGTTGGACGACGCAAGCGTCCCCACCACGGCCGCGGAGCAGGCGGCGCGCCGGCGCACGTTCGCCATCATCTCGCATCCCGACGCCGGCAAGACGACGCTCACCGAGAAGCTCCTTTTGGCCGGCCGGGCGATCCACCTCGCCGGCGAGGTGCGCGCCAAGGGCGAGCGCCGGCGGGCGCGGTCGGACTGGATGAAGATCGAGCAGCAGCGCGGCATCTCGGTGTCGACCTCGGTCATGACCTTCGACTTCGCCGGCTGCACCTTCAATCTGTTGGACACGCCCGGCCACGAGGACTTCTCCGAGGACACCTACCGCACCCTGACCGCGGTCGATTCGGCGATCATGGTGCTCGACGCCGCCAAGGGCATCGAGGCGCAGACCCGCAAGCTGTTCGAGGTCTGCCGCCTGCGCGACGTGCCCATCGTCACCTTCGTCAACAAGCTGGACCGCGAGGCCCGCGACCCGCTCGAGCTGATGGACGAGATCGCCGAGCAACTGGCCTTGGATACCACGCCGATGATGTGGCCCGTGGGCATGGGCCGCAACTTCAAGGGCTGCTGGCACTTCGCGAACGAGGCGCTGATCCACGTCGACCATCCCGACGAGCGCTTCCACCTGCAGGCCAACCCCCTGCCGGACCCGGGCGCGCTGGCCGAGATCGCCGGCAAGGAGCAGGCCGAGCACGCGATCGAGGGCATGGAGCTGGTCGCCGAGGCCTGCCCGCCCTTCGACCTCGAGAGCTACCGCGAGGGGCATCTGACGCCGGTCTATTTCGGCTCGGCGCTCAGAAACTTCGGCGTCCGCGAGCTGCTCGAGGGCCTGGCCGCGGTCGCCCCCTCGCCGCGGCCGCAGCCGACCGCCGGCCGCACGGTGGAGCCGGGCGAGAGCAAGGTCTCGGGCTTCGTTTTCAAGATCCAGGCCAACATGGACCCCAAGCACCGCGACCGTGTCGCCTTCATGCGGCTGGTCTCGGGCCGCTTCAAGCGCGGCATGCGCCTCAAGCAGCCGCGCACCGGCAAGCCGATGACGATCTCGGCGCCCATCTTCTTCTTCGCCGACGACCGCGACGTGGTCGACGAGGCCTGGCCCGGCGACATCGTCGGCGTGCCCAACCACGGGGTCTTGCGCGTCGGCGACACGCTGAGCGAGGGCGAGGACATCCGCTTCACCGGCATCCCGAACTTCGCGCCGGAGATCCTCCAGCGCGTCCGCCTGGACGACCCGATGAAGCAAAAGCACCTGAGGCGCGCGCTGGAGGACCTCGCCGAGGAGGGCGTCACCCAGGTCTTCAAGCCGATGCTCGGCGCGCAGTGGGTCGTGGGCGTCGTCGGCCAGCTCCAGCTCGACGTGCTCGCCACCCGCATCGACACCGAATACGGTATCAAGATCGGCTTCGAGCCGGCACCCTACGTCACCGCGCGCTGGGTCGACGGCGACAAGCGCGAGCTCGAGCGCTTCGTCGACACCAAGAAGTCGGTGCTCGCCGAGGACCGCGACGGCGCGCCGGTGTTCCTCGCCCGCAACGCGTTCGATCTGAACCGCACGCAGGAGGAATGGCCCGAGCTGCGGTTCGCCACCACGCGCGAGCGCGCGTGAGGGCGGCGGTGGCGGCCCGGTCGCGGCGGCGACGCCGCCAACACGAGCCGGCGGGAGCGCGGGTCGTCGAGGTCTGGTCCGGGCGCGGCGGGCCGGAGAAGATCGAGCGCGTGGTCATCACCCGCCGGCTCGACACCCCCTGGCGACGGCTCGTCGCCTGGCTCGACATGCTCGTCGTCGACCACGGCCTCGTCCGCCTCGTGCACCCGAACTGGGGCGAGGTGGCCCCCGGCGTCTTTCGCTCGGCGCAGCCGACGCCCGAGCAGCTGCGCCGCGCCGTCCGGCGGCACGGCATCAAGACGGTCTTGAACCTGCGCGCCGAGCGCAATTGCGGCGCCTTCGTGCTCGAGGAGGAGGCCTGCGCCGAGCTCGGGGTGGCGCTCGTCAACCTGCGCGTGCGCTCGCGCGACGTCCCCACCAAGGAGCTGATCTGGACCCTCGAGCGGCTCTTCGCCGAGGTCGAAAAGCCGGTCTTGATGCACTGCAAGTCCGGGGCGGACCGCACCGGCATCGCCGGCGCGCTCTACCTGCTCTTGGTCGAAGGGTGCACGCTCGATGCGGCCACGGCGCAGCTCTCCAAGCGCTACGGCCACATCCGTCAGGCCAAGACCGGCGTGCTCGACTACGTCTTCGAGCGCTACGCCCGGGACCGCGCCCGCGAACCGCGCGCCTTTCGCGACTGGGTGCGCGAGGTCTACGACCCGGTCACCGTCAAGCGGGACTTCATGGCCCGCTGGCGCGGCCGCTGGTTCGGCCTCGACCTCGCCTTCTGGCGCGAATGACGACGACATTGACGCGCGGCGGGAAATCGACGACAAGCCGATGCGTGCGGTGACCGCGTAGCCAGAGCGCATCGAGCGCTCGGATCGTCGCCGCCCCCTTTATTCACTCCATCGCCGCTGCGATCCACGCGGGACGCGGCGATCCGCGTGTCGACCCATGCCCGAGCGGCTGGGGCGAAGCACGCGCCGGGATACCGCAACCCGTGACCACCACGTCCTTTACCGCGCTCGGCCTGTCCGAGCGCTTGTGCGCGACCCTCGAGGCCGCCGGCCATCAGACCCCGACGCCGGTCCAGGCCGAGGCCATCCCCCCGCTGCTCGCCGGCCGCGATCTTTTGGGCATCGCCCAGACCGGCACCGGCAAGACCGCCGCCTTCCTCTTGCCGATCCTCGCCGGACGGCTCGCCGCCGGCGACCGGCCGGCCAAGGGCGGTGCCCGCGCCTTGATCCTCACGCCGACGCGCGAGCTCGCCGCCCAGGTGGCCGCCGCCTTCGACCTCTACGCCAAGGGCACACGCCTCAACCGCGCCGTCGTCGTCGGCGGCGTGCCCCAGGGCCCGCAGGTCAAGAGCCTCGCGCGCGGCGTCGACGTCCTCGTCGCCACGCCCGGCCGCCTCCTCGACCTCGTCGACCAGCGCCGCTGCGACCTCGCCACGGTCGAGACGCTGGTCCTCGACGAGGCCGACCGCATGCTCGATCTCGGCTTCCGCGAGCCGATCCGCCGCATCGCCGGGCGCGTCGCCCCCGACCGCCGCACCGCGCTGTTCTCCGCGACGATGGCGCCGGCGATCGAGAGGCTCGCGGGCGAGCTCCTGCACGATCCGGTGCGGGTCGAGGTGAAGGCGAAGACGGTCGCCGTCGAGCGCATCGCCCAGCACGTCCACTTCCTGGCGCAGCCGGCGAAGCGCGACTTCGTGCTCGATCTCCTGGCCGATCCCGACCTCAGCCGGGTGATCCTCTTCACCCGCACCAAGCACGGCGCGGAGCGCCTCGCCGCCCATCTGAGCCGGGCCGACGTCGCCGCCGACGCCATCCACGGCGACAAGACGCAAAAGGCGCGCGACCGCGCGCTCGCCGGCTTTCGCCGCGGCCACACGCGGGTGCTGGTCGCCACCGACGTCGCCGCCCGCGGCATCGACGTCCCCGAGGTGAGCCACGTCATCAACTTCGATCTGCCCCAGGACGCCGAGACCTACGTCCACCGCATCGGTCGCACCGGCCGGGCCGGGCGCGACGGCGTGGCGGTGTCCTTCTGCGCGCCGGACGAGCGCGATCGCCTGCGCGACATCGAGCGGCTGACCGGGCTCGATCTGGGCGCGGGACCGGCCCGGCGCGCCGGCCCCAAGCCCGCCAACCGCAACCGGCGGCGGCCGCGCCGCGACCGTCCGGCGGCCTGACGCCACCGCTGCGGGCGGCAGCGCGCGCACAAAGCCGCGTGACGCCGCCCGTGCGCGCGCTCGTCTTCCGGGTCGCGGTAGCGCCGCGATCAGGGAGGACGCAGCCGTGCGCAACATCGACGCCAACACCGATCCGGCGGACGACCCGTGCGTCGGCCGCTCGATCCGCCTGCACGCCATGCTCCCCAGCATCCGTCTCGAGCGCCGCTTTTGGGCGATCCTCGAGCGCATGGCGCGGGCCGAGGGCATGAGCGTGCCGCAGTTCGGCGCGGTGCTCCGCGACGAGGTCCTGGAGCGCCGCGGCGAGATCGCCGACGCCGCGTCGTAACCGGGTGCTAGCCACCGCAGCGCATCCGGGTCTTGAATGCGTTCGACACGAGACCGAGGAGATGCCGCGTGGCCAAGCTCATTCACGTCATGGTGCGCGTCCACGAGCTCGACCGCTCCATCGACTTCTACCGCCGCGCCTTCGGCCTGGAGGTGGCGGATCGGTTCGAGTTCGACAGCTTTGCGCTGGTTTATCTGCGCAACGCGGAAAACGACGTCGAGCTCGAGCTCACCCTCAACAAGGACCGCGAGCCGCCCTACGACATGGGCGACGGCTACGGCCACCTCGCCTTCTGCGTCGACGACCTCGACGCCGAGCACGCGCGCTTCGAGGCCGAGGGCTTCGCGCCGCGTGACATCGTCGCCTTCGAGCGCGAGGGCGCGCTGATGGCGCGCTTCTTCTTCGTGCAGGACCCCGACGGCTACAAGATCGAGATCCTGCAACGGCACGGCCGCTATCGCTGAGCGGCGGGCCGGCGGCGGCGGCCCGCCACGGATCGAGCCACGATCGGGAGGGCACGATGCCCAAATACGTCCTCGACCGGGCGATCGCCGACGAGGACCTCGAGCCCGACGCCGACCGGGCCGAAGAGCTCAAAAGGGGGTGACCCGCGCCCGAGCCGTTCTCTGGGCGTGTGGTTTGAATTCGACTAGATGATCAGCCCCCAGCAACAAGGCCCTGGACAGACGACGATTTTCAGCAGCGTCAGCGGTGGTCACGATTTTGGCGAGAGCGCCAAAATCGTCTGCCTCTTCGCTCCCAGACAGCATTCCTAGTCGCTGCGCGCGCTCCGTATGGCGACCTTCGGCCTGAAGCGGCCATTCCCGACGTCGCGAAAGGACCGGGCGCGATGGGTCGTCGAACGGACACAGGCGAGAGGAGCCTGGGCCGATGGGCCGGCCGAGGGCCTGACATGGAGCCGACCACGAGCTACAGTGTATTGCGGTGTGCTACGCAAGGAGATCGAGCCGATGCCGTCGACACCTTATTCCGTTCGTCTCGACGCGGAGCTCAAAAGCCGGCTCGATGCCGAGTGCAGCGCGACAGCGAGATTGGCCGGTGCGCGACACGGGAGGTGGCCGGTG
>JBKHCM010000038.1:0-24748 GCA_046541805.1 Alphaproteobacteria bacterium | reverse complement strand
AGTAGCCGCCGCCGGCGAGCTTCTTGAACTTCACCAGCGCGAAGTCGGGCTCGATGCCGGTGGTGTCGCAGTCCATGACCAGGCCGATGGTGCCCGTGGGCGCGATCACCGAGACCTGGGCGTTGCGCACGCCGTGCCGCTCGGCGAGCTCGAGCGCGTGGTCCCAGGACGCGCGCGCGGCCCCGGCGAGCTCCGGCAGCGGGCAGTTCCCCTCGTCGAGCGCGACGGGGGCGGTGTGCAGCTGCTCGTAGCCCGAGCCCATGCCGTGGGCGGCGCGGCGGTGGTTCCTGAGCACCCGCAGCGTGGCGTCACGGTTCGTCTCGTAGCCGGCGAACGCGCCGAGCTCGCCCGCCATCTCGGCGGAGGTGCCGTAGGCCGTGCCGGTCATGATGGCGGTGAGGGCACCGGCGAGCGCGCGGCCCTCGTCGCTGTCGTAGCCGAGGCCCAAGGACATCAAGAGGCCGCCGAGATTGGCGTAGCCGAGGCCGAGGGTGCGGTAGCGCCAGGAGAGCTCGGCGATCCGGGCCGAGGGGAACTGCGCCATCAGCACCGAGATCTCGAGCACGATCGTCCAGAGGCGCACGGCGTGCATGTAGCGCTCGAGGTCGAAGCCGTCCTGGGTGCGAAAGGCCATCAGGTTCAACGACGCCAGGTTGCAGGCCGTATCGTCGAGGAACATGTACTCCGAGCACGGGTTCGAGGCATTGATGCGCCCAGCCTGGGGGCAGGTGTGCCAGTCGTTGATGGTGGTGTCGAACTGGATGCCCGGATCGGCCGACGACCAGGCGGCCAGCGCCACCTTGTCCCAGAGCTCGCGCGCCTTGAGGGTCTTGGCGGGCTTGCCGTCGACGCGCCGGGTCAACGTCCACTCGCCGTTGCCGACGACGCGGTTCAAGAAGTCGTCGGTCACCCGGATCGAGTTGTTGGAGTTCTGGCCTGAGACGGTGAGATAGGCGTCGCTGTCCCAGTCGGTCGAGTAGCTCGGCACCTCGATGGAGGTGTAGCCCTGCCGGGCGTAGAGGATCGCCGTCTGCAGCGCCTGTTCGGGCAGCATCACCTTGCGGCCGGCCTTGATCGCCCGGCGCAGATCGGGGTTGCGGGTGGGATCGAAGCGGTCCTCGCCGTCGGCGACGCCCTCGTGGCAGGCGCGGACGATGGCGTTGAGATGGCGCTCGAGCAGCTTCGAGCCGGCGACCAGCGCCGCCACCTTCTGCTCCTCGATGACCTTCCACATCACGTAGTCTTCGATGTCGGGATGGTCGGCGTCGACAACGACCATCTTGGCGGCGCGCCGCGTCGTGCCGCCCGACTTGATCGCCCCGGCGGCGCGGTCGCCGATCTTGAGAAAGGACATGAGCCCCGACGACTTGCCGCCGCCGGAAAGCGGCTCGCTCTCGGCGCGCAGGGCCGAGAAGTTGGTGCCGGTGCCGGAGCCGTACTTGAAGAGCCGGGCCTCACGCACCCACAGGTCCATGATGCCGCCGTCGTTCACGAGGTCGTCGTCGATCGACTGGATGAAGCAGGCGTGCGGCTGGGGATGGGCGTAGGCCGTCTCGGAGCGACGGACCTCGCCGGTGTCCGGATCGGCGATCCAGTGGCCCTGGGCCGGCCCGTCGATGCCGTAGGCCCAGTTCAAGCCGGTGTTGAACCATTGCGGGCTGTTGGGGGCGGCGACCTGCAGCGCGAGCATCGCGCGCAACTCGTCGTAGAAGGCGCGGGCATCCTCCTCGCCGTCGAAATAGCCGCCCTTGTAGCCCCAATAGGTCCAGGTGCCCGCGAGCCGGTCGAACACCTGCTTGGCCGAGGCCTCGCCGCCGACGCGCGCGTCGGCCGGCAGCTCGGCGAGGGCCGCCTCGTCCGCGACCGAGCGCTGCAGCCATTCGGGGACGCCGGCCTCCGCGACCTTCTTCAGCCGTGCCGGCACGCCGGCCTTTCGGAAGTACTTCTGGGCAAGGACGTCGACCGCGACCTGCGACCAGGAAGCGGGTGCCTCCATGTCGGCGAGGCGGAACACGATCGAGCCGTCGGGGTTGCGGATCTCGCTGACGGCGCGGCGAAAGGCGATCGCCGCGTACGCGTCCTGGCCGCGTTCGGTGAACCGTCGTTCGATCTTCATGGGCGCTCGGCTCCCCAGTCGATGTTACCCGCGTCCTCGCCGATGCGATGCCTCCACAACCTTGATGACGCTGGAGGCGATCCCGTCGTTCCACGTTATCCACAAGGTGGGAAAACCGACGGCCGCAGGTCCTCGCCGTCGTTCCCACAGCCCCACTGAAGACCATCGGCGCCCCCATATCTAGACCCGAATCGCGGGTACGCCGCTAAATCTTGTGGAAAACCCCTGGCCGAGAGGCCGGGAGCCGACCGCGGGCCGGCTCCTTTGTTGCCGCTCACGGCTGGGCCGTGCCGTTTCATCCAAGGTTATCCACAGATTTTCCCGACAGCGCGGTGGAGGCTCGCCCTCCAATCCGCGATGGCGGAGGCGAACTCCAGCGCTGGAGGAGCACCGTCCGTCGCGCGGCGCGACCTTCGGCGGGTGGACCGGCGGCACCGGCGCGCGCATAGTCCGCGCGCTCCAGCAGGAGAGGGCGCGCATGTTGCGTTGGTTGAGCTTCAACCGTGTCGGGACCTGGCTTTTCACCCGTCGCCATGGCGAGCGCGTGGGCGAGGACGAGTACGGCAACACCTACTACCGCGAGCGCGGCGCCAAGGACTGGCGGCGCGAGCGGCGCTGGGTCGTCTACGCCCACGACATCGAGCCCGAGGGCTCGATGGTGCCGCCGGGGTGGGACGGCTGGCTGCACCGCCGCCTGCGCTTCACCCCCGCCGAGAAACCCCTGCCGGCGCCGCGCTGGGAGCGCGAGCACATCCCGAACCTCTCCGGCACCGCCGACGCCTACGTGCCCGCCGGCCACGTCAAGCGCGGCGGCCAACGCCACCACGCCACCGGCGACTACGAGGCCTGGACCCCGGGGGGCTGACGCGGCGGGCGCGTGGCCCCGCCCGCCCTACGCCGGCGCCATCGTCGCCGCCGAGGTCCCCGCCCGGACGGAAAAGCGCCGACGATGGCGATAGCGCCACCCGGCCCGACCCCGACCTCCGCGGCGACATGTCGGCGAGCGCTCGACAAAGCCCCCAGCGCCCCGGCGCCGGCCGAGCTCGTCGCCGACAAGGGCCCCCTTCGCGCGACCTCCCGAGGGCGCTCGAGGGCGGCGGCTGGACGAGCCGCATCGCCCTGAAACGCCGCCTCGAGGTCAGCCGCTGGCGCCGCGATCACGCCGCCGTCGGTGTCGTTGCGCCCACCGACGCCGCGCTCCTCCTCATCGTCATTGCGGTCGGGGAGGAGGCCGCCGAAGGCGTCCTTCCGGTCGTCTTTATCAGCGCGAGCGGGTGCGCGACGACGTCGTCAACGGGCTGTCAGCCGGGCATGCGATCGATGCCCCCGTGCGCCGCCGACCAGCCGATCGGGTCGTCGAGGAACGCCTCGACCTCGGCCAACCGGGCGGGGTCGAAGCCGAAGCCGGCGCGCGCGACCCGCAACACGTCGCGCCAGGTGACGAGGTAGTGCAGCGCCAGCTCGGCGCTCTCCAGGCGTTCGCGGGCCCCCGGAAAGATGTCGTAAAAGAAGACGACGAAGCTGTGCGCGACCTCGGCGCCGCCGCCGCGGAGCGCGTGGGCGAAGTCGAGCTTCGAGCGCCCGTCGGTCGCCAGGTCCTCGACCAACAGCACCCGCCGACCGAGGCGAAGATCGCCGTCGAGCTGACCGCTGCCGGCCTTCGGCGCCTTGCGGACGTAGTAGAGCGGCAGGTCAAGCGCGTCGGCGATCCAGGCGGCGAAGGGGATCCCCGCCGTCTCGCCACCGGCGACGGCCTCGATCCGCTCGAAACCGATGGCACGGGTGATCTTGGCGACGGCGAGACGGATCAGCGCGCGACGCAGGCGCGGATAGGAGATCAAGGCGCGACAATCGATGTAGACCGGGCTCGCCCACCCGGAGGAGAAGATGAAGGGCTGCTCCGGGCGGAACTCGATGGCCCGGACCTCCAACAGCATGCGGGCGGTGAGCTCGGCCATCGCGGCGTCGGTCTCGAGAAGCGGGTCCTCGTGCACGCGTGAACCTCCGATCAAGGCGTGGTCCAGATACGGCGCCGACGCGCACGGCGCCAAGCCTCGCAGCGACCGGCCCAGGCCTGCCGGCGTGCTCCAACGCGCAGCGGCCGAGGCCGGTGCGGGGCACCCGCGAGCGGCCGGCCAGGCGGGCGTCGACCGATTGACGCCGATGGCCGGGCCACCGGCGAGGCCCGTTGCCGCGCCCTCGACACCGCCCCAAGGGCAGCACCAAGCGGCGACGATCCCCCCTCGGCGACGGCGTCGCTCGCGGCCGACACCGACACCGCGACGCAAGCTGGAGATCGAGCGATGGGGCAGCGGTTGACCCTGGTAACGCTGGCGTCGGCGACGTGGCGGCGGCGCGGGCGCTCGCCGCCCCGGCGGGCCATCCCCGCGAGGTCGCGCACAAACCCGTGCGCCGCGCCCGACCATGCCGGGACTTCCACGCCGACCGCAAACGGTCGCCGTCTACGCCGTCAGCGCGCGGGCGCGCATCGCGTAGAAGCGCTGATCGAAGTCCTGGGCGTAGCGGTCGGCCTGGGCCAGATAGCGCTCGAGACTCTGGGCGATGCGGCCGGTGAGCTCGTCGGTGGCGGCGAGATCGGCCATGACCTCCTTGGTCGTGCGGCCGAGGGCGTCGACGACGTCGTCGGGCCAGGTGCGCACCTCGACGCCGTGGGCCAGCAACGGCTCGTAGGAGACGATGTTGTGGAACGTGAAGTCGGCGATGGTCTCCATCGAGATCGCCGCCGCCGCGGTCTCGACGATCGCCTTCAGATCATCGCTCAGGGCAGCGAAGCTCCGCTGGTTGACGATGATCTCGAGGCCGGCGCCCGGCTCGTGGAAGGCCGGGACGTAATAGTACTTGGCGGCCTCCTGGAGACCGAAGGCACGGTCGTTCCACGGGCCGACCCACTCGGCGGCATCCACCGTGCCGGCCATCAAAGCGGGCGCGATGTCGCCCGGCGCGATCAGCACGGTGTTGGCGCCGAGCCGGCGCAGCACCTCGCCGCCGAGCCCGGCGATGCGCATGTTGAGGCCCTTCAGGTCGTCGACGCTCGTGATCTCCTTGTTGAACCAGCCGCCCGCCTGGTTGCGCGAGTTGCCGGCGTAGAACGGGATGACGCCGAAGTCGGCGTAGACCTCGCGCCACAACGCCATCCCGTCGCCATGGTAGAGCCAGCCGGCGAGTTCGTCGGAGGTGAGCCCGAACGGCGTCGTCGTGAAGTAGTGCAGGGCGGGCGCCTTACCGGCGTAGTAATAGGGCGTGCTGTGGGCGAGGTCGGCGGTACCCTGCTCGACGGCGTCGAGGACCTCGAAGGGAGGCACGAGCTCGCCGGCACCGTAGACGTCGATGCGGATGCGCCCGCCCGACATGGCCTCCACCCGCTCGGCGAAGCGGGTGGCGTTGGTCCCGAGCCCCGGCGTCGTCTTGGGCCAGGGCATGCAGAGGCTCCAGCGGACCTCCTCTTGGCCCTTCGCCGCGCGGGTCGCGAGCGTGCCGGTGAGCGTGCCGGCGGCACCCGCGGCGAGCAGTCGACGACGATCCATGGCTTGCGCCTCCTTGGTTACGGGCGAACCACGCTCGGCCGCTCCGGGGCGGCGCGATCGATGAGGTGCATGAAGGAGCCCGCGACGCTGCCGAGTTGCGCGCCGGCCGGGCCCAAGGGACGCCCGCCGGCATCGGCGACGTCGAACAGGGCGGGGGCGTCGCCGGGCTGGATCAACCGCGCGTAGTGGAACTCGTGACCGCGGTAGAGCGCGCCGGGCTCGCCCAGAAAGCCGTGCGCGCGCAGTCGCAGGCGACGATAGCCGAGATGCAGGCGACGCTCGGCGAAGCTCGTCACCGCGGGCAACAGGCCGAGCATCGGGTGGCGCACGCCGTCGGCGTCGACCAGCGCCTCGCCCAGCACCATGAAGCCGCCGCATTCGCCGTAGACCGCGGCACCGCGGTCGGCGGCCGCGCGCACGCCCGCCGCGAAGCGGGTCGCCGCGGCGAGCCGGCCGGCGTGGAGCTCGGGATAGCCGCCCGGCAGGATGACCGCGTCGGCGGTCGGCTCCGGGGCCTCGTCGGCGAGCGGGGAGAAGGGATGGATCGACGCGCCCGCCCGGTGCCAACCCTCGACCACCGCGGCGTAGACGAAGGCGAAGGCGTCGTCGTCGGCGAGCGCGATCCGCTGCCCCGGGGGCGGCAGGATCGGCGCCGGCGGGCCGAAGGCGGCGAGCGCCATCGGCGCCGCCAACGCCTCCAGCCGGTCGAGGTCCAGATGGGCTTCGACGAGGCGGCTCGCCTCTTCGATCAAGGGCTCGAGGTCGCGCTCGCGCGCCTGCACCAGCCCCAGATGGCGCGACGGCAGCTCGAGGCCGGAATCGAACGGCAAAACGCCCAGGCGCCGGCGCGGCAGGCGGGCGTCGAGGGCTTCGGCGAGGAGCTGGTCGTGGCGCGCGCCGCCGGTGCGGTTGCAGATGACGCCGACCACGTCGACATCGTCGCGGAACTCGGCGAAGCCCGCGGCCAGGGCCGCGACGGACTGACCCATGCCCTTGGCGTCGACGATCAGCACCACCGGCAGACCGAGCAGCGAGGCCAAGTCGGCGGTGGAGCCGCGGCCCTCCGGCCCACCGTCGAAGAGGCCCATGACCCCCTCGCCGATGACGAGGTCGACGTCGTGCGCGGCGGCTTCGGCCAGACGGGCGAGGGTGGGCAGCTGCATCGCCCAGCTGTCGAGATTGGGGCAGCGTACCGCGCCCGCGGCCCGGTGGAAGGCGGGATCGATGTAGTCGGGGCCGACCTTGAAGCTGCCGACGGCGAGCCCGCGCTTGGTGAAGGCGCGAACGAGGCCGAGTGTCACGAGCGTCTTGCCCGAGCTCGACTGGGTCGCGGCGATGACCAGTCCCGGCGCCTGCACCTCGCTCCTCCCGACGGTCCGCGCTCGCTCTAGCGCGACCGGTGGGCGCTTGAACAGTCGCGCATTAGCCCCGACAACGCGGCCATGACCCACAGCGATCCGCACCAGGCCCAAGGGCTGCGCCGCGGCTGGACCACCGGCACCTGCGCCACCGCCGCAGCCAAGGCGGCGGCGACCGCGCTGCTCGGCGGCCGCTTTCCGGCGCACGTGACGGTGACGCTGCCGCGCGGCGGCACCGCCGCGTTCGCCGCCGAGGCGCGGCATCTGGACGCGCAGGGAGCGACCGCGGCCGTGACCAAGGACGCCGGCGACGACCCCGACGTCACCCATGGCTGCGTCGTCGAGGTGTCGGTGCGGCGGCTGGCCCCGATCGACGGCGTCGTCTTCCACGCCGGCCCCGGCGTGGGCACGGTGACCCGCGCGGGCCTGCCGGTGGCCGTGGGCGAGCCGGCGATCAACCCGGTGCCGCGCCAGATGATCCGCGAGGCCCTGGCCGAGGTGCTGGCCGAGACCGGCGCGCGCTCGGGCTTCGCGGTCACCGTCGGCATCGAGAACGGCGCCGAGCTGGCGGCCAAGACGCTGAACCCCCGGCTGGGCATCTCGGGCGGCCTGTCGGTGCTGGGGACCACCGGCGTCGTCGTGCCCTTTTCCTGTGCGGCCTGGATCCACTCGATCCACCGCGGCATCGACGTCGCCCGCGCCGCCGGCCTCGCCCACCTCGCCGCCGCCACGGGCTCGACCAGCGAGCGCGCGATCCGCACCCGCCACGGCCTCGACGACACCGCCCTGATCGAGATGGGGGACTTCGCCGGTGCCACGCTCAAATACCTGCGCCGCCACCCGCTGCCGCGGCTCAGCCTCGCCGGCGGTTTCGCCAAGCTCGCCAAGTTCGCCTTGGGCGCGCGCGACCTCCACTCCAGCCGCTCGCGACTGGATATGATGCAGCTCGCCGAGCTTGGCCGCGCCGCCGGGCTGGACGAGGCCGCGGCTGCCGCCATCGCCGAGGCCGCGGCGGGCGGCGAGGCGCTCGCCCGGCTCGAGGGCGCCGCATCGGTGCTCACCCGAGCCGTGGCCGGGCGGGCGCGCGAGGTCGCGCTCGATGCGCTCGACGGCAAGATGGCGGTCGAGGTCGTCGTCTACGACCGTGCCGGCAACGAGCTCGCCGCCGCCGATGGTTGGTGAGACGCGCGTGCTCCTCCTGGGCGGCACGGCCGAGGCGGCGGAGCTCGCCGAGCGGCTGGCGACCCGCGGCGACCTCCGGCTCACGACCACGCTCGCGGGGGTGACGACGGCGCCGCGCCGACTGCCGGGCGAGGTCGTCGTCGGCGGCTTCGGCGGTGCGGCGCGCCTGAAGCGCTACCTCGTGGCGGAAGGCGTCGCCGCCGTGATCGACGCGACCCACCCCTTCGCCGCGCGCATGGCCCGCAACGCCCGCCGGGCGGCCCTCGCCGCCGGCGTCCCGCGCCTCAAGCTCCAGCGGCCGGCCTGGGTGTGCGAGCCCGGCGACCACTGGCTCGAGGCCGTGGACGTGGCCGCGGCGTCGCGCCGCGCGGCCGAGCACGGCCGCCGTCCGCTCGTGAGCCTCGGCGGGCGCGGGCTCGCCGGCTTCGACTTCACGCCCTTCGCGCATGCCGTCGTCCGCGCGATCGAGCCGCCGCCGGCGCTGCCGGCCAACGCCGAGTGGCTCGAGGCGCGCGGCCCGTTCACCGTCGCCGACGAGCGGCGGCTTCTGGCCGAGCGCGGGATCGACGTCGTGGTCACCAAGAACGCCGGCGGCGAGGGCGCCCGCGCGAAGCTCACGGCCGCGCGCGAAGCGGGTCTAGCGGTGGTGATGATCCGCCGCCCGCCGCCCCCCGCGGGTCCGCTCGCGGCGAGCGTCGAGGAAATCCTCGCCCGGCTCGATCAGGTCTTGGCCTCGCGGCAGACGTGATGGTGGTCGGCGGCGTAAAGCCGGCTGTCCGCGAAGGCGTTCTCACCCAACACCCGGCCGACGAGGATCAGCGCGGTGCGGGTGATGCCGCTCGCCTTCACCTTGCCCTGGATGTCGCCGAGCGTGCCGTCGATGTAGCGCGCGTCCGGCCAGCCCACCCGGTAGGCCACGACCACGGGCACGTCGGCGCCGTAATGGGGCTCGAGCTCGCGCACGACCTTGGCGAGGTTGTTGATCGAGAGGTGGATCGCGAGCGTGGCACCGGTGCGGGCGAAGTTCTCCAGCGTCTCGCCTTCGGGCATCGACGACGCGCGCACGGCGGTGCGGGTGAGCACCACCGACTGGCCCACGCCGGGCAGCGTCAGCTCGCGCTTGAGATCGGCCGCGGCGGCGGCGTAGGCCGGCACGCCCGGCACGATGTCGTAGGGGATCGAGCGCGCATCGAGCCGTCGCATCTGCTCGGCGATGGCACCGTAGAGCGACGGGTCGCCCGAATGCACCCGCGCGACGTCGTGGCCGGCGCGGTGCGCCTGCTCGATCCGCGCGATGATCTCGTCGAGGTGCATCGCGGCCGTGTCGGCGATCTCGGCGTCGGGCCGCGCCTCGTCGAGCAGCTCGCGCGGCACCAGCGAGCCGGCGTAGAGGATGACCGGACACGACCGGATGAGCTTGAGCCCGCGCACGGTGACGAGGTCGGGCGCGCCGGGGCCGGCGCCGATGAAGTGAACGGTCATGCCTCTCCGTAACCGCGTGGGGTGAACATCTGCGCCCGGCCATAGGCCGTCCGCCAAGCCCGGCTCTTCGCGCTGCCGACGATGACGACCGTGAGCATGTCGACCTCGGCCTCGCCCAGCTCGGCCAGCGTCGTCACGGTGACGCGCTCGTCGTGCCGGCCGAGCTGGCGGGCGACGACGCAGGGCGTCGAGGCCGGTCGCTTGGCGGCGAAGATCGCCCGCGCGCGCTCGAAGCCCGCGCGCCGCGCCTGCGAGACGGGGTTGTAGAGCGCGGTGACGAAGTCGCCGGCGGCGGCCGCCTCCAGGCGCTGCTCGATGACCGGCCAGGGCGTGAGCAGGTCGGAGAGCGAGACGGCGCAGAAGTCGTGGCCCAAGGGCGCACCGGCCCGCGCCGCCGCCATGTGCATTGCACTCACCCCCGGCAGCGCCTCGATCGGCACGCCCTGCCACGCCGGGTCGGTGGCGGCGAGCTCGTGGACCAGTGCGGCCATGGCGTAGATGCCGACGTCGCCCGAGCCGACGAGGCCGACCTCGCGGCCGGCGCGCGCGCGCTCGAGGGCGAAGCGGCAGCGCTCGATCTCGCCGCCCAACGGAAAGCCGTGGCGCTCGGCGCGGATCTCGGGCTCGAGCGGGTCGAGATATCCCGTGTAGCCCACGAGGTCGTCGACCCGCCGGAGCGCCGCGTCCACCGCGCGGGTGCGCTGGGCGCGGTCGCCCGGACCGAGGCTCAAGAGCCAAAGGCGGCCGCCCGGTCGACCGATCCGCCGGGCGTCCAAGGGCGCCGGGGCTGCGGCCACGGCCATCGTCGCGCGCTCGGCCTTCACCTTCGCCACGAGCAGTTCGCCGGCCAGGCCGACGGCCGCCAACGCCGCCCCCTCGGCGACGCCGTGACAGCCGACCTCGCGAAAGACGGTGATCGAGGGCGTGGCGAGGCGCGGCGTCTCGGCCTCGAGCGTGGCGGCGTCGAAGAAGCGGGCCTCGACGCCGAGGCGGTCGGCGACCGCGCGCACCGCCGGCTCGCCGGCCTTGAGGTCGAGCGAGACGACGGCGCCGATCGCCGCCGGGTCGAGGTCGTGGGCCGCGAGGGTGTCGTCGACGAGCGTCGCCAGCTCCGCCGCCCCCAGGCCGCGCTCGCAGCCGACACCGAGCGCCAGCCGGCGCGGGACGAGGGTCGCCGGTGCGGTGCGCCGGCGGCGGATGGAAACGGCGACGTCGACCGCGCCGGCGTCGCAACGGAGCGCATCCAGCCACTCGGCCCGACAATCGGTGTCGTCGATGCGGATGCGCCCGCCGTCGCGCAGGCGCGCCAACAGCGGCTTGACGTCGCTTTCGGGCGCGAGGCTCCAGCCGGGCGGCGGAGCGTCCAGGCTCAGGCCGGCCGCCACCTCGCTCAGCGTCGTGACCGCGGCGTGGCCGCCGAGCGCACGGGCCAGCCGGGCGGCGAGCGCGTTGGCGCCACGATGTCCGCCCAAAAGCGGCACCACGCTGGCGCCGTCGGCGGCGACCGCGAGCACGGGCGGCTCGTCGTGCTTGTCGCCCAGCGCGGGCGCGAGGGCGCGCACCAGGATGCCCGCCGCGCAGACGCCGACGATGGGCCGGCCGGCGGCGAACAGGGCGCGCAGCTGCGGCGCCACCGCGGTGATCGGCGTCGAGGCCTCGGCGATGCGCGCGGGTGCCTGCACCTCGCCGCCGATCACCTCGGCGATGCGCCGGGCGGTCGGCAGGCCCGCGCGCGCGAGCACCACGATCGCGGGCTCAGCCGTCATCGGGTGCTCCAAGCCCGCGGGTGAGGATCAGCGAGAAATAGGGCGCGCGCGGCTCGTCCCACGCGGCGAGCGGCAGGCGGCGCTCGTTCGGGCTGCCCAGCTCGACGACGAGCCGCGCCTCGGCGAGCAGGCCGAGCCGGTCCAAGAGGTCGCGGACCTCCTTGAAGCGCTTGCCGGTCTTGAGGATCGCGGCCGAGCGGACCACGGCGAGCGCGGCGTGCAGGCGCGCCGGGCCGATCGTCGCCGGCAGCACCGCGAAGCCCTCGCCGCCGACGGCGAGGGGCCAGCGTTCCGCCGCCGCGGCGGCGATCGCGGAGGGGATACCCGGGACCACCTCGACCGCGGCGTCGTCCGGCAGGCGGTGCAGCAGGTAAACGAAGGTGCCGAAGAGCAGGGGATCGCCCTCGCACAGGACGGCCACGGTGGCCCCGGCGCGCAGCTCGTCGGTAACCGTCGCGGCGAGGCGGTCGTAGCTGGCGTTCGCGCTCGACCGGTCCGGGCCCATCTCGAGCGACACCCGCAGCTCGCGGGCGTTTGCGGGCAGGTGGGCGGCGGCGATGGCGCGAGCGCGCGAGGGCCGGTCGGCGGCGGCGAGGGCGACGACGACGTCGGCCTCGCCCAGCCGGCGCACGGCCTTGAGGGTGAGGAGCTCCGGATCGCCCGGCCCCACGCCGATGCCCACGACGCGGCCGCTCACGGCTTCACGGCTTCCAGCTGCAGGACGGGCAGGCTGGGCCGCCAGGTCGATTTCCCGCCCAAGGGCGCCTTGGTCTCGCGGTGAAAGCGGGTGAGCGTGCCGCCGAGCTTTTCCGCCATCGCGCTCAACACCGTCTGACCCTCGCAGGTGACGGCCTGCGCCACCAGGCGCCCGCCCGCCGGCAGCCGCTCCCAAGCACCCTCGAGCACCGCCGGGTCGTGACAGCCGCCGCCGACGAAGACGACGTCCGGATCGTCCAGCTCGTCGTAGACCTCGGGCGCGTCGGCGATGCACACCTGCACCTCCGGCGTCCCGAGCCGATCGGCGTTCTTCTGCAGGAGCGCGGCGCGCTCGTAGTCGGTCTCGATGGCGGTCACCTGGCCCTCACCGGCGGCGCGCAACCAGGTGATCGCGATGCCGCCGGCGCCGGCGCCGACATCCCAGAGGTGCTGGCCGGGCAGGGGATGGAGGGCGAACAGCGCGTGCATGCGCGCCTGGGCCTTCGAGAGCTGCCCGTCGTGCAGGAACGCGTCGTCGGCGAGGGTGAAGCCGACGATCGGCGGCGCCGTCGGGTCCGGCACGCAGGCGACGGCGACGGTGTCGAGCTCGGTGATCGTCGGATCGCTCCAGTCCCGGGCGATGCCCTCCGCCAGGATCTCGTCCGGCGCGCCCAGGCGCGACAGGCGCCAGACGCGGCTCGGCCCCCAGCCGGTCTCGCGCAGGGCGGCGGCGATGGCCGAGGCCGAGGTCTTGGCGTCGGTCAAGAGCAGGAGGCGGCGGCCGGGCACGAGCTCGCGCTTGAGGCGGGCGAGCGGGCGGGCGTGCAGGCTCAAGCAGGTGACCTCGTCGCGTGACCAGCCGAGCCGCGCGCAGGCCAGCGCGAAGGCGCTCGGGTGCGGGTGGACGGCCACGCGCTCGCTGCCGAAGCGCTCGAACAGACGCCGGGCGACGCCGTGGTCGAGCGGGTCGCCGGAGGAGAGCACGACGATGCGGCGGTCGAGATGGGGCTCCAGGTCTTCGAAGGTGGCCTCGAGCGGGCGGCGCCAGGGAATCTTGGTCGCGCCGTGGTCGCCGACGAAGCCCAGATGGCGCTCGCCGCCGACGATGACCTCGGCGGCGTCGAGAAGGGCGCGGACCTCGGGGCGCAACCCGCCGATGCCGTCGGCGCCGATGCCGATGACGTCGACGCTCACCGCGGGCGCACCGCGAGCGCGAGCGCGTTGACCGCGGCCGCCGCCATGGCGCTGCCGCCGCGGCGGCCGTGCAGCGTGAGGAAGGGGAAGGGGGCCTCGGCAGCCAGCGCACGCTTGCTCTCCGCCGCGCCGACGAAGCCCACCGGCATCGCGATCACCGCGGCCGGCCTGGCCGTCGTGGAGGCGGCGAGCTCCAACAGGCGGAAGAGCGCGGTCGGAGCGTTGCCGATGGCGACGACGGCACCGTCGAGGTCGGAGCCGAGCGCCGCCATCGCCGCCGCCGAGCGGGTGGTGCCAGAGGGCGCCGCCGCGAGGCGGTCGAGGGCGCAGACGACCGCGTTCTGCGCCGGCAGATGGTCGTGGATCACGCCTTGGGCGACCATGCGGGCGTCGCAGATCACCGGCGCACCGGCGCCGAGCGCGGCGGTCGCCCGGCCACGCAGGTCGGCCGACCAGGCGAGGTCGGCGACGATATCGGTCATGCCGCAGGCGTGGACGAGGCGGCGCACCACCGCCCGCAGGTCCTCAGGAACGCCGGTCCAGTCGGTCTCGGCGTCGATGATCGCGAAGGAGCGGGCGTAGATCGCCTCGGGCTCGCTCAGATAGTCGTGGTCGCGCGGCACCGGCGCGTCGCTGAGCTCGCCCGCCGGCCTCTGCGCACTCGCCTCGACGGGCATGCGCGTCGTCGCCTTTCACTGCTGACCCTTCGCCCGTACCAACGCGGGCGCGCCGCGGCAAGCCCGCTGCAGCGCGACGGCACGAGGTGGGACGATGTTGATCGCGCCCGTGGAGGCGGTGCTGGCGGCGGCGTTGACGGCGCTCGTGCTGGATGCGCTCACCGGCGAGCCGGCTTGGCTCTATCGTCGGCTGCCGCATCCGGTGGTGGCGCTCGGCCGCCTGGTCACCGCCCTCGAGGCGCGGCTCTGGCGCGCGGGCGACGGCGCTGCGGCGCGACGTCGCGCCGGCCGCCGGCTGGTCGTAGCGACCCTCGCCGTGGCCACCGCGAGCGGCGCGGCGCTCACGCCGCTGCTGTGGGCGGGCCCTCTCGGCTGGGTCGTCGCCGGCGCGCTCGCGAGCACGCTGATCGCACAGAAAAGCCTGGTCGAGCACGTGGGCGCCGTTGCGGCCGGGTTGGCGCGCGGGCTCGAGGCGGGGCGCGCGGCGGTGAGCCGCGTCGTCGGCCGCGATCCGCAGGCGCTCGATGCCGCCGGCGTGGCGCGGGCGGCGATCGAATCGGCGGCGGAGAACGTCTCCGACGGCGTCACCGCCCCGCTGTTCTGGTGGCTGCTCCTCGGGCCGGTGGGCCTCTGCGCCTACAAGGCGATCAACACGCTCGACAGCATGGTGGGCTACCGCTCGGCGCGCTACGCCGACTTCGGCCGCGCGGCGGCCAGGCTCGACGATGCGGTCAACTGGCTGCCGGCGCGGCTCACCGGCCTCGGCCTCTTGCTCGTCGGGGGGCGGCTCGCGCGCGTCGCCAACCTCGCCCGCGAGGCCGCCAAGCACCGCTCGCCCAACGCCGGTTGGCCGGAGGCGGCGGTCGCGCTCAGCCTCGACGTCGCCCTCGCCGGCCCACGCGTCTATCCCGCCGGCGTCGTCGAAGACGACTGGATCCACGCGGCGGGACGGCGGCGGCTCGGCCCCGGCGAGGTCCGTGCCGCACTGCGCCTGCTCTGGCGGCTCTGGGTCGTCACCTTGTCGCTGCTGGCGGTGGCGCTCGCCCTGGTGTGACGCGGCGGCGTGGTCGCGGCGCCCGGACGCCTCGTCGCGGGCCTCACCGCGCCAAGGCCAGCAGCCCACGGGCGTCGAGGTGCGTCTCCAGGTGATCGGCGAGGGAATCGAGCGTGCGCTCGACCTCGCGCTCGAAGGCCATGGCGCTCGCCCGCGCGCCCCAGCCTTCCAAGAGCCAACGGCGAAACGGGTCGGCGGCGAACAGGCCGTGGAGATAGGTGCCGACGACGCGGCCGTCGGGCGAGACCGCCCCCTCGGCGCGGTCGCCGACGGCGAAGGCCGGGCGCGCGCGGTCGGGCCCGTCGGTGCGGCCGACGTGCATTTCATAGCCCACCGCCGCCGGCCCGTCCGGCCAGGCGCGGGCGGTGACGCGCTCTAAGGTCTTCGCACCACCGAGCACGGTTTCCACCTCGAGCAGGCCGAGGCCGTCGTCCGCGCCCGCCGGTCCCTCGATGCCGGCGGGATCGGCGACGCGCCTGCCCAGCATCTGATAGCCGCCGCAGAGGCCCAGCACCCGTCCGCCGCGGCGCACATGCGCCTTGATGTCGAGGTCCCAGCCCGCGCCCTTGAGAGCGGCGAGGTCGCTGCGCGTGGCCTTCGAGCCCACGAGCAGGACGAGATCGGCGTCACCCGGCAGCGCCCGGCCGGGCGGGACGAGCTCGACCGCCACCCCCGGCTCGGCGGCCAGCGGGTCGAGGTCGTCGAAGTTGGCGAGCCGCGGCGTGCGCGGCACCGCGATCTTGAAGCCCGCGCCCTTGCCGGCGCCGCGCTCGAGGTCGAGAACGTCCTCCGCCGGCAGCCGCCAAGCGTCGTCGAACCAGGGCACGACGCCCAGATTGGCGAGGCCCGTGCGGTCCATCAAGATCGGATGGGCGTCGTCGAAGAGGCGCGGATCGCCTCGAAAGCGGTTGACGATGTAGCCGCGGGTGAGGGCGCGTTCGGCGTCCGCGAGGAGCGTCCAGGTGCCGACCAAGGCGGCGATGACGCCGCCGCGTTCGATGTCGCCCACGAGCACGACCGGCACCTCGGCCGCCAGCGCGAAGCCCATGTTGGCGAGATCGCCGCGCCTCAGGTTCACCTCCGCGGGCGAGCCCGCCCCCTCGACCACGACCAGGTCGGCCGCCGCCTTCAGCCGCGCGAAGCTCGCGACCACCGGCGCCATCAGGTCGGGCTTGAGGCGATGATAGGCGCGGGCGTCGTAGCTGCCGCGCATGCGACCCTGGACGACCACCTGCGCGCCGCGCTCGGTCTCGGGCTTCAGCAGCACCGGGTTCATGTCGGTGTGCGGCTCCACGCCCGCCGCCCGCGCCTGCAGCGCCTGGGCGCGCCCGATCTCGCCGCCGTCGACGGTGACGGCGGCGTTGTTGGACATGTTCTGCGGCTTGAACGGGGCGACGCGCAGCCCCCGCCGCGTGTAGAGCCGGCAGAGCCCCGCCGCCAGCAGCGACTTGCCGACATTGGAGCCGGTGCCCTGCAGCATCAGCGCGCGGCTCACGACAAGGCCCCCGCAGGTTCACCCAAACTCTTGGCCAAGAAAGAAAAATCGACGTTCTGGGTTCGATTTATCATCGCCGTCGCCGCGCGCCCTTCGCCGCCGCGGCCGGCCGGACCACCGAGCAGTATCCCACCGTCGCCGGCTTGCGTCTGCCGCACCAAGGTCGCCCGCCGGCCGGCGGCGGTCAGCGGGCCGGCACCAGCAGGTGGACGCTGAAGAGCGCGGCGTCGTCGAGCCAGCGCTCGCGCGTTCGCCAGCCGCCGCGCGTGGCCAGCTCGGCGAAGCCGTCGAGGGTGTATTTGTGGCTGTTCTCGGTGTGGATGCTCTCGCCCTCGGCGAAGGCGAAGCGGCGACCGGCGACGCGGACCTCCTGCGCGCACCGGCTCACCAGGTGCATCTCGATGCGCCGGCGCTCGGCGTTCCAACGCGCCGCATGGGCGAAGGCGGCCGGATCGAAGGTGGCGTCCAGCTCGCGGTTGAGCCGGACGAGCAGGTTGGTGTTGAAGGCGGCGGTGACGCCCTCGGGGTCGTCGTAGGCCGCGCGCAGTCGGGCGACGTCCTTTTCGAGATCGATGCCGATGACGAAGCCGGCGACGTTCGCCACCTCGCCGAGCCGACGCAGGAGCGCCACCGCGTCCTCCGGCTCCAGGTTGCCCAGCGTCGAGCCCGGAAAGAACAGGAGCTTGGGCGTGTCGTCAAGCTCGTGGGGGAGGTTGAGGCCGGCGGTGAAGTCGCCCACCACCGGCCACACCGGCAGCTGCGGGTAGTCCGCCGCCAGTTCCGCCGCGGCATGGCGCAGGTGCTCGGCGGAGATGTCCACCGGCACGTAGACGGCGAGGTCGTCGAGCGCGTCCAAGAGGATGCGGGTCTTGGCGCTGGAGCCGCTGCCGAGCTCGACCAGCGCCGCGCCGGCGGGGACGAAGGCGGCGAGGGGCGCGGCGTTGGCCTTGAGGATTTGCGTCTCGGTGCGGGTGGGATAGTAGGCGTCGAGCTCGCAGATGCGGTCGAACAGACGCGAGCCACGGGCGTCGTAGAGCCACTTGCTGGCGATGCGCTTGGGGTGCGCGGCGAGGCCCTCGAGCACCGCGGCGACGAGCTCGGGGCCTTCGACCGCGCGCTCGGCGGCGGCCGCCCTCACGCGTCCGCCGCCAGGCGCAGGCCGGTCATCTGCCAGCGTTGATGGGGGTAGAAGAAGTTGCGATAGGTCGCTCGGATCTGCGCCGCCGGCGTCGTGCAGGCGCCACCGCGCAGCACGAACTGATTGCACATGAACTTGCCGTTGTACTCGCCGATGGCGCCCTCCGGCGGGTGAAAGCCCGGATAGGGCCCGAACGGGCTCTGGGTCCACTCCCAGACGTCGCCGTAGAGCTGACGCTCCCCGGCGGCGAACCCGGCGGGCAAGGGCCGGAGCGCGCCCGTCTCCATGAAGTTGCCCCGAATCCCCACGTCGCGGACCGCCACCTCCCACTCGGCCTCGCTCGGCAGCCGGACGCCCCACCAGCGGGCGAAGGCGTCGGCCTCGTAGTAGCTGACGTGGGTCACCGGCGCGTCGAGGTTGACCGGCTGCGGGCCGCGCAGGGTGTAGGTCCACCAGGCACCCTCCTGCCACCACCAATAGAGCGGGCTGTCCCAGCCCTCGCGCTCCACGGTGGCCCAGCCGTCGGAGAGCCAAAGCGGCTGACGGCGGTAGCCGCCGTCCTCCATGAAGGCGATCCACTCGCGGTTGGTGACGGGCCGGCTCGCGAGCCGAAAGGGCCTGAGGAGCACGTCGTGGCGGGGTTGCTCGCAATCGTAGGCGAAGCCTGGCCCCGCGTGACCGATGGCGAAGATGCCGCCGGCGTGCTCGGTCCACTCCAGCGGCGTCTCCCGGGCGACCGGCAGCGGCTCGGGCGGGCGCACGGCCGGCAGCAGCGGGTTGAACGAGAGCGCGTGCAGGAGGTCGGTGACCAGGAGCTCTTGATGCTGCATCTCGTGGTGGCAGCCGAGCTCGACCAGCGCCTCCACCTCGCCCGGCGCCTCCTCCAGGAGGTCCCGCATCGCCGCGTCGACGTGGCGGCGGTAGGCCATGACCTCGTCGACGTTCGGCCGCGTGATCAGCCCGCGCTGGTAGCGCGCGTGCCGCGGCCCCGCCTGCACGTAATAGGAGTTGAAGAGGAAGGCGAAGCGGTCGTCCGGCGAGCGGTAGGCGGGGAGGTGCTCGCGCAGGATGAACTGCTCGAAGAACCAGGTCGTGTGCGCGAGGTGCCACTTGGCCGGGCTCGCATCCTCCATGGATTGCACGACCAGGTCTTCCGGCCGCAGCCCGCGGACCAGCTCCTCGGTGCGCGCCCGGGTGTCGTCGTAGAAGGCGCGGGCGCCACAGGCGGCGGCCGCTCGCCGCTCGGATGCCGTCGTCATGAGTTCTCCCCTTCAGCCCCTAGCGCGCGCACAACCCCGCGCGGCCACCGCGGTTCCCGGCGGGACCTAGCGGTCGCACGCCGCCGGACAAGGGAACGACGAGCGCGCGCGTTGCCGGGGCCGGGGTCGATGCCGGGCGGTTCGCGCGGGCCGGCGCGGGGTCGATCGGGCAAGGCCTGCGGCTGGGTGCGAACCGGCGCCGCGGCGCGCGCCGGCGCGCCGCTGTCCACCACCTCGAGGTCGCTGTCGCCGGAGGCGGAGGGCGCCCTCGGCGAAACCGATGGCCACCGCCGATCGTTCTGCACCGCAAAGCGCGGCGGGAGCGGCGGCCGGGTCGCGCGCGGAAGACGGAGGAGGACGACAGGCATGGCGGCAACGGTGCGAGGACCGGCCCTGAAACAGGCCCACGACCAGCCCCGAACGCTGCTGGAGGCGCTGCGCCGGGCGCAAGCGGAGAACGGCGGCGGGCGCGAGATCGTCCGCGACGGCGACGGCGCGCCCTTGACCTACGCCCGGCTCCTGGCCGGTGCCTACGCCTTGGGCGCCCGCCTCGACAAGCACATCCGGCCGGGAGAGCGCGTCGGCATGCTGCTGGCGACCGGCACGCCGGCGCTGGTGAGCTTCTTCGCCGTCCACGCCGCGGGCGGCGTGCCCGTCATGCTCAACTACAGCGCCGACGCCACCACCGTGGCGGAGGCGTGCGCGGCGGCGGAGCTCAGCTGCGTGCTGACCTCGCGGCGGTTCGTGCGGCTCGGCCAGCTCGAGGAGATGGCGCAGGCGGTCGAGCGGCGGGCGCGTCTGCTCGACGTGGAAGATCTCCGCGCTGAGCTCGGGCGGCGGGACACGCTGCTCGCGGCCCTGCGGGCGCGGCTGCCGTTCCTTGCCCGCGATCGCGCCGTCGCCGACGATCCGGCGGCGATCCTCTTCACCTCCGGCACGACCGGCCGGCCGAAGGGCGTCGCCCTGAGCCACGCCAACGTGCTCGCGAACATCGAGCAGGTGCGTCAGCACGTGCCCTTCGAGCCGAGCTGGGTGTTCTTCAACGCCATGCCGATGTTCCACAGCCTGGGCCTGGTCGCCGGCACGCTGCTGCCGGTGCTGAGCGGCATGACGACGGTGCTGCACCCCTCGCCCCTGGACCGCCAGCGCATCCCGGCGTTGATCGCGCGGACGGGGGCGACCGTGCTCGTGTCGACGGACACGTTCGCGCGGCTCTACGCCCGTTCGGCGGGCGCCGACGACCTGCGGGGCCTGCGCTTCGTCGTGCTCGGCGGCGAGCGGGTGCGCGACAAGACGCGCGAGCTCCTCGCCCGGAAGACGGCCGCGGCCGTGGTCGAGGGCTACGGCATCACCGAGTGCGCGCCCGTGGTCGCGCTCAACCACCCCGACACGAACACCCCCGGCAGCGTGGGCACGCTGCTTGCCGGCATCGAGGCCCGTCTCGAGGAGGTTCCCGACATCGACGTCGGCCGGCGTCTGTTCGTGCGGGGGCCCAACGTCATGCTGGGCTATCTCGACCCCGAGCGCGGCGGCCGCATCGTGCCCCGCGGTGACGATTGGTTCGACACGGGCGATCTGGTCGAGATCGACGACGCCGGCTTGCTCCGGCTGACGGGGCGGCTCAAGCGCTTCGCCAAGATCGGCGCCGAGATGGTCTCGCTCGAGGCCGTCGAGGACCAGGCCGACCGTATCTGGCCCGAGGCGCACCACGCCGCCGTCGTCGTTGAGCCGGTGTCGGCGGACGGCGAGCAGATCGTGCTGGTGACCGATGCGGCCGACGCGACGCGCGGCGCCTACGTCGCGAGGCGGGGTGAGGAGGCGGCGTCGACGGCGGCCGTGCCGCACCGCGTGATCGTCGTCGACGAGGTCCCGCTGACGGCGACCGGCCAGCCCCGCTACGAGACGGTGCGGCGCCTCGCCCACGCGCGCCTGGAAGGTGCCGCCGACCGGGACGCTCAGGCGAACTGAGCGTCCGGCCGGTCTGGCAGGACGCGCTCGACGTAGGTCTGGAGCCGGTCGACCGCCGCCGCGTCGGTGGGCAGTCGCTCGGGGGCGAGCGGCGGGCCGAAGGTGACGGCGTAGCGCTTGCCGCGCTTGTTCAGGAGTTCGTGGAAGAGGGCGACGTCGCGCAGCTCCGCCGAGAGGCGGTCGAAGAGATGGAACAACCACGGCACGGGGCCGCTCAGGTGGGCGGGCACGACCTCGGCACCGTGTTTGCGCGCCAGCGTCAGCGGCGTGTCCTCCCAGGGCCGGTCGCGCACGCGCCCGCGTCGCCACCGCGCCACGCCGCCGGCCGGGAAGACCACGACCGCCCGCTCGTTCTGCAAGGCCGCCCTCGTCATGCGCAGCGTTTCCTTCGACGACTGCATCGTGCGCGCCTCGGGCGGCCAGACGACCGGGATGAGGACGTCGTCGAAGCCGGGGCAGACGCGATGCGCATCGGCGTTGGCGAAAAAGCACAAGTCCCTACGCCGCCGCCTGAGGACGTCGTACATGGCGATGCCGTCGGCGATGCCGCTCGGGTGGTTGGCGACGACCACGCACGAGCCCCGTTCGGGCACGTGCGCCAACCCGCGCGCCTCGACCTTCAGCTGGAGCCGGCGGCTCACCCAGGCGAGGGCCTCGGCGCCGGCCATGGGCGCGATGGCGTCGGCGATGGCGCGGGCGTCGCGATAGTTCAACAGGGCGTAGAGCACCGGCCGCAGGGCCGGCCAGATCGCCGTCGCCGACAGCTTGGGCGCGCGCTCCTCGATCAGCGCATCGACGATGTGCCGAGCGCGCGTGCCGGCTGCGACGTCGGGCATGAGATCAACGTCCCGAGCTTGAAGGCGACCGGCGCTGCAGGCGGCTGGGCGCCGGCGCCACCGGCATCGATGCTCGAACACCCCGCGGGCGCCGGGGTTTCGCCGCCACCGAGCGCGGCCGGGGCGGCTTCGCTCGAGACGCCTGCCGCGCCGCGCGCGCGAGGGCCGCGCCGAACCCGGGACCGCGCGCAACCCGCCACGGTTCACGGCCCGGCCTCACTGCTCGCGGAAGGCGCGCGACATGCTGTCCATCACCGGGCGGGCGAGATAGTCGGCGAAGGTCCGCTCCTCGGTCTGGATCATGATCTCCACGGGCATGCCGGGGGTCGGGGTGAAGCCGCCCGGAACCCGCGCGAGCTGGTCCGCCGGCAACGCGATGCGGGCGACGTAGACCCCCTCGATCGGGCCCGCCGACGTGTCGGCGATGGCGTCGGCGGAGACGTAGAAGACCTCGCCCTCGAGCACCGGCGTCGTGCGCTGGTTCAAGGCGGTGAGCCCGACCGTCGCCTCCTGGCCGGGGCGCACGGTGTCGATCTCCGTGCGCGGCACGTTGGCCTCGATGATCAAGGGCGCCTCGGACGGCAGGATCTCGAGGATCGCCTTGCCGCTTTCGATGACGCCGCCGGGCGTGTGGTAGTGCAGGCGGTAGACGGTGCCGGCCACCGGCGCCTCGACCACCGAGCGCGCCAGCACGTCCTCGGCCTTGCGCGCCGCCTCGCGCACGCTCTCGAGCTCGCTTTGGATCAGCTGGAGCTCGTCGAGCGCGGTTTGGCGGTACTGGCTGCGGGTCTTCTCCATCTGCACCTCGCAGTTGAGCCGCATCTGGTCGATCTCGGCGATCTCGGCCTCGAGCCGGCCGATATGGCCGGTGGCCTCGACCATCGCGCGCTTCAAGGCGTTCATCTCACTCTTGCGGGGAGGCCCTTGTCGTAGAGGTGCGCCTTGTCGCCGTGCTCCTCGTCGAAGATCTCGACCTGGGCGCGAAAGGCGTCGAGCTGGCGACCGTAGCCGCGCGCGCAGATCGAGCGCGTCGATGTTGCGCTCCAAGAGCGCGATGTCCTTTTCGAGCGAGCCGCGCCGCGTCACGAAGGCGAGCCGCTGCTCGTCGAGGATCGTCGCCACCTCGGGGTCGTCGGCGTGCGCCTCGAGCCGGTTGGGGAAGACCAGCGCGTCGGCGCCGTGATAGGCCGCCAACAACCGCACCGCGGTCGCCTCGAGCCGGAGCTGGCGCAAGAAGAGCTCGCGCTTGTTGGCGCGGGCCAGGGTCCCGTCGAGCGCGACGAGCGGCTGGCCGCGGCTCACCCGGTCGCCCTCGGCGACCATGAGCTCTTGGATGAGCCCGCCCTCGAGGTGCTGGGCGACCTTGTTCTGTCCGGTCGCCACGAAGGTGCCGGGAGCGATGACCGCGGCCGCGAGGGGCGCGCCGAAGGCCTACGCCCCAAAGCCGCCGAAGGTCGCCGCCATCCGCGTGAGGCCGACGCCGGCATGCGTGCGGATCGAGCGCGGGACGTCGTCGTACCACTCGGAAACCGTCGGCACGGCGGGTGGGCGCGACGCGTCAGCCATCGGGTGATCCTCCGCCGCGCACGGCCAGGTCGCCACCGCCACGGCTCTCGTTCAGGCGCTTTAAGACGACGTCGCGTTGGCCGAACAGCGCGACGGTGCCGTCCTTCAAGAGCATGACCTTGTCGACCACGCTCAACAGCTGCGGCTTCTGGGTGATGATGACGACGGTGATGCCGTTCGCCTTGGCGTGCTCGAGGGCGCGGGCGAGCGCCTTGTCGCCGGCGACGTCGAGGTTGGAATTGGGCTCGGCGAGCACCGCGGCGTCGTAGATCTGGTCGTCGCGGGCGTCGGCGCGCATCCGCGCGATGTTCGCCTTGATGGTGCCGGGAAAGAGCTGCACGTCCTGCGGCAGATAGCCGATGCTCTCGCCGAACTGCCGCGGGTCCCAGTTCCTGAGGTCCATCAGGTCGAGGCGGACATTGCCCGAGGTGGGCACGATCGAGCCCACCAGCATCTTGCCGAGCGTCGTCTTGCCGGCACCGGAATTGCCGATGACCGCCAGGGATTCGCCCGGCGCCAGGGCGAAGCTGATGCCGTTCAAGACCACCTGCTTGGTGCCAAACGGCACGAACAGCAGGCGCTCGACGTCGAGCCGGCCCTCGGGCCGCGGCAGGCGCAGCTTCTCGTACCGGCTCGCCGACGACGTCAACAGCTGGGCGATGCGGCCGTAGGCGGAGCGCGTCAGCGAAAAGGCGTTCCAGCCCTCGATCGCGCCCTCGATCGGGGCGAGCGCGCGGCCGGCGATGATCGACGCGGCGATGACCATGCCGCCGGTGATCTCCGCCCTGGATGGCGAGAAACGCGCCCCAGCCCAGGATCGCGATCTGGGTCAACAAGCGCACGCCGCGCGAGATCGCGGCGGAGACGATGTTGCGGTCCTGGGCGCGGACCTGGGCGGTGAGCGAGGCGGCGGTGTCGCGGCCCCACATCACCACGAGCTCGGGCACCATCGCCAAAGCGTTGATGATCTGGCTGTTGCGCGACATCGAACCGAGATGAAGATTGGCCCGCGACTGCGCCGCGTTGGCGTCGCCGAAGGGCCGCGCGGTGACCTTGACGGCCGTGCGCATCAGCATGAAGCGGCGGATGGCGTCGAAGACCGCGTGGAAGACCACGGCGCCGACGATCACCACGGTCAGCATGATCAGCGTGTCGACCGAGCGGCTGGTCAGCACCCGGTCGGAGATCTGAAACAGATAGATCGGGATCGCCAGGATCAGCAGGTTGGTCGCGCAGGTGAGGATCATGACGTCGACGAGGTTGTGCGCGACCGCGCCGACGCCGCGCTCTAGGCTGCGGGCGAAGTCCTCGGGGCCCAGGCGCTGGTGAAAGCCGCCGGCGCCACCGCCACCACCGCCGCCATCGGGCGGCCCGCCGCCGCGGCGGAGCGGCTGGTTGGCCTCGAGCTCGAGCGTC